>CAZKOC010000016.1:0-20503 GCA_964554275.1 uncultured Weeksellaceae bacterium | reverse complement strand
TAAAATAAATAGTTCCTCATAATTTTTTGTATTAAATAATATTGACAAGTTTAGCTACAAAATTCAGATCAGAGAATGGGGAATGAGTATTCGGCGGATTTGAATTAGAATTTGTTATGAAGTGGTTGTAGTTGTTTTTTAGCAGCTAAGTCAAATCTTAAAAATTACAAGCGGCATATATTCAATTCATTAGATACAGGGAGGGTTATTTTTCAGCCTGTATTTGGGTACACTTTATGTCGTTTTTGATATGTATGTGTAAGACCAGGGTTTAGCTAAAGCCTGATACTCTTATGAGGCGGAGAAGCATATTAACAGTTCCGGTGAGAAACAAATAAAAACCCGGATACTGAAACTCTCTAAATATCCGGATTTCTTTATCTTATTTGAGAAGTTTCGCTGTTTCTCTGTATTTGTTATTTGAAATACTTATAAAATAGACTCCCTGCGCCCAGTTCGCTGTACTGATTTTAATTTCAGATGATTTCGCTTTCTCTTTAAAAACTATATTTCCCAACACATTTGTTATTTCTACATTAGCATTTTCTGGAATATTAGTTATGTAAAGTATATCCTTTGCAGGGTTCGGGAACATCTGAAAATGATTTTTATTCTGATCAATTTCATTCGTGGAAAGAGCGGGGCCAAAAGGAATATTATCGCAAGCGCATCCGGTAACCATAACCTTCATATCGGAAATTGGAGGCAAACCGGTTAAACCAGTCTCCAGCAAATACGTTTGTAACTCACCATTTGTATTTGGGTCATGCCAGCTTAAACACCAACAATCCGATTCGGCTAACGTATCAAACGGAGCTACTGTCCTGATAAGCTTCATTTCATTATATACACATCCAAGCCCTCCATAATCACAGCTATAACAAGTGTTGCGAATAGTTACGGCAATTTTCCCCGATGTGTCTATATAAATATCTTCAACTGTCAGATCATTACAATCGGGATTTTGAGCATGAGCCGAAGCAATTGTCACTATAAACAATAAGATACTTAAAATAAATTTTAATTTCATGACTATGTAATTTGAAGTGTTTAAATACAATAATTTTTTGTTTTGGACAACTAAATTTTAATTCATCTGAGAATAAAATCCGGATACTGATATTTCCAGATATCCGGATTTTTTCAAGAGTATCAATCTATAAATATCCTTTTCAGGAAATGGATTATTGTTTGATGAATTTTAAGCTGGATTTTTTCCCA
Organism: uncultured Weeksellaceae bacterium; assembly: GCA_964554275.1. Taxonomy (GTDB): domain Bacteria; phylum Bacteroidota; class Bacteroidia; order Flavobacteriales; family Weeksellaceae; genus Moheibacter. The sequence continues at coordinate 19,282 of CAZKOC010000016.1, read as the reverse complement.
TTCTGTACAATGGATATTACATAAACTCCTTTGTTCAGAAGGCTTACATTTATATTTCCATTATTCAATTGTCCTTTTTTCACGAGCTGCCCCGCTAAATGATAAATTTCATAATCAGCGTTGTCGGTTGATTTGGCTTGTACATGAAGCACATCTTTTACAGGATTAGGATAAATGCTGAATATGTTTGAATTGAAATCGTTAATACCCATTTGATGATCGCCTTCCACAATTACCAATGTAGTATTGACATCGGGATTTTCAATCAGGTCTACAATCCCTGAGGGCCAGCGGACAATAACTTTTTCAATTGCAGTATCACTGCCGATGCCGAAATGCGTATTCAAAGTGCTCATGCGGGCAAAGCCTTCACCACTTCTTACATCACGAATCTGCTTACCCATGGCGCTGTATAGTTCCACTCTTGCCCCGATTCCGTTGCGGTTGCTTTCCGTACCAATTGTGTTGATGGTCAGCCAATTGTTGGTGTTTCCATTATTGTAATGCACCATCCCGAATGCAAAAGCATCTAAAAACCCGTCATTGTTCAGATCTCCGATGGCAGCAGCAGAGAAAGGTACTGAAACCGGAGTGAAAGTCATATTTCCATTATTGATAAATGCATATCCGCTGTTCCCGAATATATCTACATAACCGTCATTATTGAAATCTGCCGGGGCGTGTTCCAGGCTGGTTCCGTAAAAACTATCAAAGCCTGATCCTGCAGTTACATCCGTAAAAGTTCCGTCGCCATTATTTCTCATCAGAAGATGCCATCCGCTCAAACTGGAACTTGCTCCGATAAAGGCATCCATATCACCGTCGTTGTCATAATCAGCCCAGGCAGAAGACCAGGTCTGAATTTTATTATCCATATTGGCTTCTTCTGCTACATCCGTAAAGGTTCCGTCGCCGTTGTTCCGGAACAGCTGATCGGTATATCTCGCTTCTGTTCCCCCGCATTTTGCAATGAACATGTCAATCAGTCCGTCATTGTTATAGTCGACCCAAACCGAACCGTAATTTCCCCCGGAAGGGTAATCTCCCAATCCTCCCTGATAAAATTCAAGACCGTTGCTGCCATCATTTAAAAAATAAACGTTGGGAGCTTCATCGTGACAAATGAAAGCATCTAAATGCCCGTCATTGTTTATGTCTACGAAATTGGTTCTTTGTGAAAAGATATAATTTCCGGGAGTAACCGTTGTGTACCCGGTTCCCAAACCATTAGAAAGCATAAAGGTGACTCCTGTATATCCACCATAAACAAGATCGTTATACCCGTCTGCATTAAAATCCCCTGCTGCCATTGTCCATTCGGGAATATGTGATGCCATGGGAGAGGAAGGGTAATTAACAACGTTAAAACTTCCATCTTCGTTTTGCATTAGGACATTAATGTTGTATTCGTCCACCGACACAATATCATCAAGAAAATCGCCATTCATGTCCACGACACACATTTTATATTCTCCGGTTGTGGAGACTGATTGAGAGCTGAAAGCTAACTGGGCACTCAAATTCAAAGCAAGAATTGAAGCCATAATAAGTAAAAGCGTTTTTTTCATATGTTAACAAATTAAAATTTTATTATTCACAATCACCTTCTAATGAGTCTATCCATTCCGAAACCATCTGAACTCCTTCTTTGTGAATCAGAGTTCTTCCTCTTGAAGGCATTTTGATGTTGGCCTGGGTTGTATTCATCCGGTAAAAAATTTCAGACTCTTCATGATGCCCGGGTTTTATGATATGTGTCGGATAACCATCTACATAATCGGAAATATCTTCATCCGGAACTATACATATTCCCAAATGTTCAGGATCTAAAGTTTGGTTAAAAGCAAATCTTGGTGCACGGTAATTACAAAACCCGTTGTCCGAATGGCAGTGCGCGCAGTTAATGTCTAAATATGAGCGTACACGTAAATCCAGTGGCTGCGAAGTATTATGATAATCCACTAAAGTCAGAATGTTTCCCGGATAACTGTTTAAGTAGCCAAAATCTTTTAGCTTTTCAAGCTGGTTTTGGACACCGGTCTCATAAGGAAAAAATTTATTCAGGTTTTGAGGCTTGGGACCAATAGGCAGAGGAATTTCACTTTTGTTATGGCAGGTGAAACATTCCGCACTGTTCGGAATCCGGTAATTCACTTCCCTGATCTCACCATCCTGGTTCCAGGTGACAGGCACAAAGCTTCCCTCCATCTCATAAAAAGCGTCGGTTTGCTGTTCATTCCAGGTATAATTGGCAAATATCCATCCATCTGTTTTTTTGATCATCAAACGAGTCTCCAGCAGCTTTGTAGTATTTCCGGGCAAAACATTTTCATAATAGAAATTTTTGATCAAAACCGTTCCGACAGGAAAGTCGAGCGCTTCGCCATCCGAATCATAATTTGCCGAAACACCTTCCGGCATCCAAATAAATCTTTTTTTCTTCGCATAATCAGAAAACAAAGCTGAAACCGGCTCGTAAGGAATCACACCGTAAACGGGCTTCAGTTCTGTAATAGGAGTTTTGAAAAAATTATAATCCGATAGTGCAGGATAAGGTACTTCATTGATATTGAACACTACCGGTGACACTTCTTGTGCTTCATCATCACTTAGAAAATTATCATTATCTGATGAACAGGAGATGAAAACACTACTAGAAATGAAACAAATTAAACCATAAAAACATTTCGTTTTTTGTACATTAAATACATTTGAGATATTCAAAATTCCATATATTTTGATAAATGTATTTACAAAATTCAGATCAGAAAGTAGATAATGAGTATTTGAAAGCTTTGAATTAGAATTTGTTACGAGCTATTTTCGGCTGACAAGTTCTAATCCGATTATACTTTTACTTTTATACAAATAAAGAATTTGAATGATAAAATTGGCTGGACAGCGGACTTTAATCGTTTTAATAAAAAAGTCACGGAGAAAATAAATCCTCCGTGACTTTGTATTGAATTTAGTAAAACCTATTGTTTTATTATTTTTTGCACAATGGTTCCTTTATCGGTTTGAATTCTTAAAACATAAATTCCGCTGTTCAGTGAATGAAGGTTATGAGTACTTGTGTTGTCATTGATTAATACTGTCCTGATAAGGCTTCCGTTTATATCGAACAATTCCATTGATTTTATTTTGTCCTCAGAACTTATGGTAAGCTTATCTTTTACAGGATTGGGGTATATGGAAACCGAAGCGTTTAAATTAGCATCTGCAGTTGCCATCAGATTTTCAATGAAAGTCGTCGCGTCGCCGGTATTAACCGGATAGTTGTAATCAAAGTGAATGTTTGCCTTAATCTTTACAAAATCGCCCTCAGAAAGACCTTCATTGGTATTCATTACCAAAAGGATATTTCCATGTCCTCCGGATTCCATCTTGGCATGAACAAAGAAAATTTCCAATTTATTCCCAGTTATACGCGCATTTGCGCTATGTGAAGTATTGAGCAGCCTTACACTGGAAACATCATATTTTTCCGGATCTATTTCCATATCAATCACTATATTTTCAGCAGGATAATTTCCGGTGTTTTCAAACCGTACCAGATAGTGTAATTCTTCACCTACTTTATCAATCCCGATTACATCTCCCTCAATACAAATAATATCGTTCGGATCATATGAATCTACAACAACTTGGTTTAATTCGTATATATTATCGTCGGGATTATCGTCCAACTGATTTGCATTTTGGATTTTGGCCCGAAAAGACAGAATGTCTCCAATATTCACGTTTGGATTATCTGTTGGAGTATTGACATCCAGTGCAATAACAATTTCTCCGGTTTCAAATGGAGCCAAGTTAGTAAAGTTATATCCCAATTGTCCTTCTGCTTGTCCGTTTGCATTCGGATCGCTTGAAACTAAATCCATGTGGGCATCGTCGAAGTAAAAATACAGGTTTCCTGAAAGGGTTTGGTTTCCCTTATTCCTATAAACAACTTTGTAAGTTGCTTCAGCACCGGGCCTTGCGGGAATCAACGGACTGATGACCACTTCCAGGTCAGGATGGGCTCCATTGGCTGAGATACAAATATTTATGGTTTCAACTTCATTGTTTAATAATGGAAAAACTCCCTTCGCATTTTCAGATAAAAAATGAAAAGACCCAGGATTTTCTATTTGGGGAGAAAGGGGGAAAACTCCTGTTTGGGTATAAAAAACATAATTTCCTTCATCATCTGTAAAACTTGAATTATTGTAATTGAAACCATCTGTAGTAGTGATTTTAAGAAAAGGCTGACGCCGGTCAAGGGCATCACAGCCTCCGTCGTTGTTAGTATCAAAAAGTAATGTTCCGGTGATGGTATTGTAATTACCTCCCGGGTAAAATGTACAATAAGAGGAAACGTGCTTTCCGTATGTACTGAAAATGTTTAGGTAAGGGGCAATATGAGCTATTTCAAACTCATCTGCACAGACATAACAATAATTGGGAAGGTTGCCCCAGATATGTATCCAGTCCGTATCACCGACGTCTTCCGGAAAAGCGCTTCCGTTTTTTACATTGACGTAACTAAGGTCAGGGTTGTGTATGACCCACATATACCTGAGATTGGGGTTGGATGAGAGATCAAGCTGGGTAAGGTTATTCTCTGAACAATTCAGGTTGATTAAGTTTACAAAATATTCGATTCCGCTTAGGTCCGATATTTCAGAAGCATACACATCTAACTCATAAACGGATAAAGCCTCGGTTTCCTGGATTTCGTTGTCACCATTCGTATCAATAGTGATGTTATTTCCGTTGGCGTCTTTTGCGATAATGTTGGAAGGCGATGCCTCGAGTAATTTGTTCTTAAAATTTCCGTCGGGTATGAAGACGATTTGAGCCTGCAATACCCCCACTGTGCAAAAAAGAAACAGTAAGCAGTATATTTTTTTCATAAAAAGGATTTTGTCTGTTGTTTTCATTTTGTTAACTGAATTTATCCAAAAGATTCAAGTCAGAGATCGTTCAATATTTGTTATAAGGTTTTTAAAATTTCCTGTAAATGCTCTTTTTTTCTTTGTGAAATAGGTAGATGGCTGTTGTCTGACATAATAACATACCCACCGTCTTTTTTGATGTAGGATTTTAAATAATCCAGATTAATCAGATGAGACTGATGAATTCGCTTAAAACCATATTCACCCAATAATTCTTCATATTCCTTTAACGTCTTGGAAATCAAAATAGATTTACCATCTTTCAGGAAAAATTTAGTGTAATTATCAGCAGATTCGCAACGGACGATTTCGCTGATATCGAACAAATGAATTCCTTCTGAAGTTGAAAGGGCAATTCGTTTAAAATTATCCGCTTTTTTTCTGATGTTTTCTAAAAGCAGTTCTATATGTCCAAAATCATTGTTTTTCTGAACAGTAATTTTGATTTTTTCAACCACATTCTGAAGCTCTTCCGGATCAACAGGTTTCAACAAAAAATCCAACGCGCTGAAGCGGAATGCTTTTATGGCATATTGTTCGTGCGCTGTAATAAATACAACCTGGAAAGAAATTTTCCCATGAAGTTCTGTGAGTTTCTCAAGAATATCAAAACCGGTTCCTTCAGATAATTGAATGTCGAGGAAAACTACCTGAGGCTGTTTATCGCTGATGACTGCAATGGCATCACTTACATTTTCAGCCTGACCTACAATTTGTATGTCCGAGGCATATTTTTCAATCAGAGCCTTCATTCCCTTTCTCAGATTTACATCATCATCTACCAGTATTGCTTTTATCATGATTTAGTTTTTAGGTTTTCAATTTATTTCTTTAAATATTGAATAGGCAGCAAAAGCGTAACTTTTGTCCCTAAAGCATTTCCGGAAAAGTCCTTCAATTCTTCTATTTTTAATGTCGAAGGTTTTGAAGTTGAATTTTCAATCATTTTCAATCTTTTTTCTATGATTTCCAAAGCCATGGATTTATGTACCGAGACCGATTGTTCTTTGAGCTTTTTTGATGTTTCAATTCCGACTCCATTGTCGATAATCGTACAAATCAAATGATTTTCGTCCACCGAAAAATCGACAGACAGAAATCCATATTCTTTTTTGGGAATGATGCCGTGAATGATCGCATTTTCAACAAATGGCTGAATGAGCAGAGGTGGCAATGCCAGGTCATCTTCTATGTTTTTATTTTTAACGATCGAAAAATAAAAAGCTTTATTGAACCTGTGCTGTTCAAGCTCCAGATAATTTTGTAAACCTTCAATCTCCTTATCAACCGGAATCAGTGATTCTTTTGAATATTCCAGCGTAAGCCGCATCAATTTTGAAAACTTGGCGAGATATTTAATCGCTGAATCATTTCCATTCTGAACGATAAAACTTGAAATTGAACCAAGACAATTGAATACAAAATGAGGATTCATTTGTAAGTGCAATGCCTTTTGTTCATATTCAGCCAGATTCTTTTGTAGGGTAAGCGTTTTTTTCAGCTGATAACGGTTGTAAAATAAAAATGTCAAACCGAGACATAGCATGAGGAGTAAGGCTCCGAATATAAATTGCAGCTGGTATCTTTTAGATTTTTCCGTAAATACAGCCTCTTGTTTTTGTTGTTGTTCCTTGTGGAGCGCTTCTTTCTTGTCAAACTCAAAATCCATTTCGGACTGAATGGCTTTTCTGATGTTTTGGTAATTGATTAAGCTGTCTTTGAACTCATCATAAATTTTTCCGTGCTGTAAAGCGAGCTGGTAATTTCCGGAAGCTTCATAAATATCACGAAGCTGTTTTTCAGACAAAGTCAGCATTTCAAGAAGTGATAATTCTTTTGCAAGCAGATTTGCTTTTTGAGTATAATCAATAGCTTTTTGATAATTTTTTTCCGAAAAGTAAAATTGCCCGAGCAAATAATAAGTATCAGAAACCCCGAATTTATCTTCTATTTGATTAAACGTATATATGGCTTTGTTCCACGAATCTATGGCATTTTGTTTTTTGTCCGTTTGCTGATAATAAAGCCCGAGGTTATTATACAATTCCCCCAATCCTCTGTAATTAAGGTTTTTTTGAAACTGGATTTCAGCTTTTTTGTAGTATTCATAGGCTTTTGAATAATCCTTTTGAGCCAGATAAATGTTTCCGATATTGGTAATGGTAATTCCGATGGTCGGATCGTTTAAGCTGTCTTGTAGATTCTGAGCCCTGATAAAATATTTAAGCGCTTTAAGGTCTTCTTTTTGAGCTTTATAAACAATCCCAATGTTATTATAAATCCTTGATAATGTTTGCTTATCATTCTGAGTTTCATACAGCTTCAATGCTTTCAAATGATATTCCAATGCTTTTGCATAGCTGCTTTGTTCTGAAAAGACAATACCGATACTGCCATAAACACGTGCCAATTCTCTTGGGTATTTATTAAACGATCCATTTTCTTCAAAAAGCTCTTTCGCAAGACGAAAATACTCCAGTGCTTTTTGATAATCTCCGGAAATGATGCTGTAATTTCCTAAATTGATGTAGGCTCTCCCTTCTTCTTTAATATGATTGATTTTTTTTGAAAGAGACAATGCCTTTTCTGCAAATTCTTTTGTATAGACAGGATTTTCAGACTTATATAAGTCAGAGATTTCATTGAGTAGAGCGGTTTTCTCTAAATCAATTTGTGTTTTATCAAGAACTTTTTTAAGGCTATCAATCTTTTGATTTTGAGCAAAAGCCAACATTCCCACCAAATTGATGAAAGAGAGAAAAAAGAGGCGTATTTTAACCATTAAATAATGATTGGTCATTAACAAAGTTAAGTTTTACTTTTTAAAATACCATTATCAATTAGAATTCGCAAGGTTTCAATTAGAATTCGATATAAGGGGAATCATTTCTGCACTTACGGATTATTTTTATTTATCAATCTGCTATTACAATTTTTTGGAATGAATTGGGAGAATGATGAAACAATCTGTCTGTAAAAAGGTTCAGGTTTTTTCATTTCGTTTTTTATATCAAAATATAAAATGGGTATGTCTAAATTTAATTTTGAATGGTTTTGCCCTGACATCTCACCAAGAAAAATTATCTTTGCGTAAATTCTGATTTTTTAAATAAAGTACTTAATACTGTACTTAATACTTTGTACTTGATAATATGAAAATTGCCGTATTTGTCTCCGGCGGAGGAACCAATTTACAGAATATCATCGATGCCATACAAGATGGCACGCTTCAAAACACTGAAATTGCAATGGTCATGGCAGACCGTGATTGTTATGCAGTCGAGCGTGCTTTGGATGTTGACATTCCGACTTACTTACTGGAGGACAGAAGAACTTTTTCAGAAGATGCGCAGCACAATCTGGAAGGAGAAGAAATCGATTTAATTGTTTTAGCCGGATTCCTTTCAATTCTTTCAAAAGAATTTACGGATAGATGGAAAAATAGAATGATCAATGTGCATCCGGCACTGTTACCAAAATATGGCGGAAAAGGAATGTACGGAGCCAAAGTTCACCAGGCCGTTTTGAATTCGGGAGATGAAATATCGGGTGCGACTGTTCATTTTGTAACAGACGGGATAGATGAAGGAGAGATAATTCTACAAGGAACTTTTGAAGTGGAAAAAGGAGATGAGGTATCTCATTTACAGCGAAAAGTTACTGAAGTTGAAAAGGAAATATTGATAGAAGCATTAGGTCAATTTGAAAATTTAAAAATTTAAAAATCTCTTTTGTAATCGTAATGAAAAACTTGGTGTCATTTGTGGTTAAAAAGAGTTTCTCAAAATTGTAACACACTTTAATAATATAAATTCTGATCTCAGAATTCTAAAATCTAAATTTAGTATGCAAAAACAAGCGCTCATCAGTGTTTCAGACAAATCAAATTTAATTGGGTTTGCAAAATTCCTATCAGCAAGAGACTACAAAATTCTTTCCACCGGCGGGACTTTCAAACATTTACAGGAAAACGGAATTGACGTAACCGAAGTGAAAGACGTAACCGGATTTCCTGAAATTTTGGACGGACGTGTAAAATCACTTCACCCTGCCATTCACGGTGGAATCATGGCACGTAGATCTGATGAAAACCACATGAAAACTATTAGGGAGCACAACATCAACCCGATTGACATTGTTATTGTAAACCTTTATCCGTTCTTCGGAAAAATGAATACAGGTTTATCTGAAGCAGAAATGATCGAATTCATTGACATCGGCGGACCGTCAATGCTTCGCTCATCTGCTAAAAATTTTTATGATGTAACAGTTGTGACAGATACAAATGATTATGCAAAAGTCCGGCAGGAAATCGAAGAAAACGGAACGACAAAACTCGAAACAAGAAAGTTGCTTGCGGGAAAGGTATTTAACCTGACTTCGGCTTATGACGCTGCGATTTCGACTTATATTTTAAATGAAGACTTTCCGCAGTTTCTGGAATCATCTTACGAAAAAGCGATGGATCTTCGCTATGGCGAAAACCCACACCAGAAAGCGGCTTATTATGTTGATAAAACCCAAAATGGCGCGATGAAAGATTTCGAATATTTACAAGGGAAAGAGCTTTCATTTAATAACATCCGTGATATGGATTTGGCATACAAAGTGGTTTCTGAATTCAAGGAAATTACCTGTTGTGCAGTAAAGCATTCGACTCCTTGCGGGGTGGCGATCGGCAATTCGGTTGAGGAAGCTTATCAAAAAGCATATGAGTGTGACCCTGTTTCTATTTTCGGAGGGATCATTGCTTTCAATGCTGAAGTCAATAAAGCCACGGCAGAAGAATTAAATAAAACCTTTTTGGAAATCGTGATTGCTCCGGCATTTACAGAAGAAGCATTAGAGACTTTCAAATCAAAAAAGAATTTAAGAATCATCAAGGTTAAAAACCTGGTTTCGGACAAAGTTAGCTACGCCAAAGTCGATGGCGGATTGTTGGTGCAAAGTGTAGACAATCAATTTTCAACCGATTTAAAAGTAGTAACTGAAAAACAACCGACCGAAAAACAAATGACCGATTTGGTATTTGCCCAGAAAATAGTGAAATGGGTAAAATCCAATGCGATTGTCATAGCAACAAACGGACAGGCATTTGGAATCGGAGGAGGACAGACCAATCGTATCTGGGCGGCACAGCAAGCTATAGAGCGTGCCAAAAAAGTACAGACAGAAGAATTGGTTTTGGCTTCAGATGCGTTTTTTCCGTTCCGTGATTCAGTCGATTTCGCAGCGGAAAACGGAATTACGGCATTGATTCAACCGGGCGGCTCCGTGAAAGACCAGGAAAGCATTGATGCTTGCAATGAAAAAGGTATTCCAATGGTTTTTACCGGAATGAGGCATTTTCTTCATTAAGTGTTTTTGAGTTATGAGTGGTGTGTTAGGAGTTAATAGAATTTGTTATTTTTAATACTTAAAATGATACATAACCTAAAACTTAAACTATGATTGAATATAGAAAGTTAGATATTTGGAAAAGAGGAATTGAAATACTCAAACAGGTTTATAAAGTCTCCGCAAAATTTCCTGATGAAGAAAAATTCGGGCTCACATCTCAGATTAGAAGAGCGGTAGTTTCTATTTTATCAAATATAGCAGAAGGTGCAGGAAGAAGTTCCAACGCACAATTTGTAAATTTTCTTTCGTTTTCTAAAGGCTCTGCTTTTGAAGTAGAAGGACAAATGGTAGTGGCTTATGAGTTCAACTATATTTCGGAAGATGAATTAAGTCAAATATTAAAAGAAATCGATCATTATAGCCGAATGAATCAAAGACTTCAGAACTATTTTAAAAATCAAAAAAAATGAACTCACAACCCATAACACAAAACACACAACATACAACGCATAACTCACAACACACAACTCGAATACTCATCATCGGCTCCGGCGGCCGCGAACATGCCATCGGCTGGAAATTTTCAGAAGATTTCAAAAAGAAAGAAGAAGAATTAGAATTATTTTTTGTTCCCGGGAATGCCGGAACCGCGCAAATCGGAACCAATATTTCCCTGAAATCTTTGGAAGAAATCCGTGATTTCGCCAAAACTGAAAATATCGATTTAACTTTTGTGGGTCCTGAAGTAGAGTTGGCAGATGGTATTGTTGATTTATTCAAAGAAGCCGGACTTGAAATTTTTGGTCCTGACAAAAAATCAGCGCAATTGGAAGCAAGTAAGGCATTTGCCAAGGATTTTATGGCAAAGCATGGTGTTAAAACTGCCAAATACAAAACCTTTCAGGGACCGATGCTGGCAATCGAATATCTGGAATCGCAGGAATTCCCGATTGTGGTAAAAGCAAGTGGATTAGCAGCCGGGAAAGGCGTAATTATTTGCCAGGATTTTGAAGAAGCCAAAGCCGCAATTTTAGACATCATGGAAGATAAAACCTTTGGTGATGCGGGAAGTCAGGTGGTGATTGAAGAATTCCTGCAAGGATTTGAAGTTTCTATTTTGTCGATTTTCAATGGAAATGAAATCATTCCGTTCATTTCGGCAAAAGACCATAAGAAAATAGGAGAGGGCGAAACGGGTTTAAATACTGGTGGAATGGGTGTAATAGCCCCCAATCCTCTATTTACGGAAGCACATTTCGATGCTTTTCAAACCGGTATTCTTGAACCGACTTTGAAAGGTTTAATTGCCGACAATTTGATTTTTTCAGGCATCATTTTCTTTGGTCTGATGATTACGGCCAAAGGCGTTTATCTGTTGGAATATAACTTACGAATGGGAGATCCTGAAACGCAGGCCACTTTACCGTTGATGGAAAATGATTTGTACGGAGTCGTAGAAAAATCTAATCGGGGAGAAGGATTTGAACTGAAATTTTCCAATCAAAAGGCGTGTTGTGTTGTGATGGTTTCAGGCGGATATCCATTGAATTACGAAAAAGGATTTGAAATACGTGGTTTAGAAAAAGTTGATTGTCCGTATTTCATTGCGGGTGCCAAGGAGTCAAATGATAAAATTTTGACTTCCGGTGGACGTGTTATCAATGTCGTAGGATTGGGTGAAACCATGGATGAAGCGAGACAAACTGCCTACGAAAACATCAGAAAAATCCATTTTGATTATGAATATTACCGAAATGATATTGGAGTGATCTGAAACTCTTTGTAAACCTTACGTCGGCACGGTAATTTTTTATAAATAATGGATAAATGACCATAACTTACGCTTTTTCAGGTATTCCAAGTCAATTTCATTGGCATAAGCTTCTTTTTCAAAACTGATGTTGAGATAGGCGGCATTTGGATTTTTGAATTGGATCCATCGAATGAGAAATTCGATTCCATACCAAAGGAAAAAGAAAATCCATAGCAATTCCAGCTGCTGGCGTAAATGGATTTTTTCGTGGTTGATGATTTTCAGATTTTCCTTAAGCTGTTTATCGCGTAAAAATATGAACGGATAAATCGCCAATCCTCTGAAATTTTTAGCAAATAACCAAGATAGTACCACCACAAACATAATCACAAAGATAATGCTTAATATTCAAGCCTCATGTTGAATTTTTCCGCAAACATTTTTTGTTCGTTCAATAAAGTTTTTTCTAACTCGAGGTATTTATTTAATTCTCTTTCCATAAAATTGTAGTCCTCTTCTTTCATATTTCCAATGCGTTCTTCGGAGTTGAAAAAATAAATCAGGCTGTCTATATTTTTGGTTTTTTTATAGTGAAAACTCAGGTGTGAAAAGTATTTTATGGCAGCTTCTTTGAACGAAGTATTTCCTTTATAATCTTTTAAATTCCTGATGTTTCCTAGGGCTTTATCTGTATTTAGGACGAGTTTCTCTCTATGTTTTTTAATGTTTTCCACTGATACTTCGGATCCGGCATAAATAGAATCCAGTATTTCTATAACCTCCAATTGAGGTTCTATAATTATGTCGTTGTAACTGGTCGCTGTACTTCCGTTACAGGAAAAAAGTAAAAAAGAAATAACTGGAACTACAAAGAATGATAATTTCATGTAAAAGATTTATTCAAATCTATAAATAAAAATTGGTTCAATTTTCTAATATGGTTTCTAGATAAACTTTGTTGATGTGTTCATTATAAGGGTCTCGCATTATGATCCCTTTTTGGTAGAAATCAATGGCAATTTGCTTATGCTTAAAGTATTCAGTATTATTTACAATACTTTTATAAGCTTGTCCAATGTAATAATGAGTTTCGGCGTTTTCATTTTCCTTTAATTGTTTTTCGAAAATTTCAATTGCTTTTTGATAATTATTTAATTCAAAATAAGTTACGCCTAACTGGTAATAATCATATAATCCTACACGATGATTTTCATCCGCTAACTGTTTTTCAAAAATCTCGATTGCTTTTTCTTTTTGACCTAATTGGCTGTAACAAATTGCTTTTAGGATGTTTAAGTGATAATCTCCATTGTTTGTATGCCCTAAATCATATTTTATGATGGAGGCAAGCGAATCTATATCGTGAATAGCACCTTCGTAATCAGCAAAAAATTTGGCTTTTAGTCCGGCTCGTATTCCCAAATAACCTTCTGCATCATACTTTACTGCTTTATCAACATTTATTTTCCAGTTTATGAAATCACCCGCTTTTACATAAGTGGCAGATTTTTCTCGGTAAGGCGGAGCATATTCAGGAAATCTTTCAATGATTTCATCTAAGCCTTTCATATATTCTTTCTGAAATTGATAATATTTTTTTGAGTTTAATTTTTCAAGCATATCACAAGCCTCAAATTTGCTCTGATTATCAATCATTTTATAATAATTACAATTTTCTTGTGAGAAAAGAAATGTGGGAATAAGTAAAATTAGTAGGTATTTCATGGTAGTATTTTTACGATTTGACCATTTTCAATTTTGAAAATAAGATATTGATAATAATCTGCTCCTTGTTGTGTTTCTGGATTAAATAATCCATGCCAATTCTTCAATTCTTTTGTGAGTTGAAGCAATTGAGAAGTGATAGATTTGTCAAACTCTTTTTCATTGTAATTTTCATCTGCTCCAGAAATGCGAAAACGGTCAGTTTCTCCTTTGCAATTCACTATAAACCGAATCCGAATCATGCCCGATTCCTTCTTTGCTATTTCCGGATTATATTTTTCAAGAAACTCTTTTTCCAATGCAATTTTTTCGCCTTTAAACAATAGACCTTGACCTATATTAAAGTATTGATAAGCTTTTTCCGAATCGCATAATTCAAAATCCGAATTATCGGTTTTCGGATCAAATTCTATATCGCCAATATGCCGTGGCGGATATTCGGTTTTGATAGAAGCAGATTCCTGTGCGCAGGAAATAATACAAGAAAGTAAAATTGATAGATAAAATATTTTCATTGGATAGGTTTAATGCTAAATTAATAGAATATTTCAATAATTCTTAATCCGCCACGGTTTCGGATAATAATTATTGGAGCGGCTTCCAAGGAATTTCACAAAACCCAACCCTACATTGCGGTAGGTGAGGAGATAGATTCCTTTTTGGTTTAAATTGAGTTGAGGATCGTTTCCTCGCAGAAACTGCAATGCAGTCTCTGCATCTACATCCACTTCCGGAAATATATGAAGGTGTTTGTAAAAACTCGCTAAAGCCTGTGTAGGAATAAAATCTTTTCCTTTCAGTTCGCCCAATTCTATTCCGGCGTAAATGATGTTTAATTGATTTTTAATTTCATTTTTTACAGATCGTAGCTCATCGGTTTCCCAAACCAGATTTCCATTTTCCTGAACGATGTTTTCGCTTTCAATTAATTGTGGGATTTGTACAGATCTCCTTTTTTTTGAATTCGGAACCGACTGCAAACCATAACCCGAATTTTTCTTCATTACCGACACAAACAAACCTTCGCCTTTCGCTTTGTGGGGATAAAAATAATATCCGAAAATGCCGTTGAATTTCACTTCGGTAATTCCCCATGCCTTTGGAAGCTCAAGCCGGATTGAATTCAAATTAAATTCCTCACAAGCCCAGCTGACCAGTTCCTCATTTTCTTTCGGGTTAAATGTACAAGTGCTGTATACCAGAATTCCGTCTTTTGCCAAAGCCGGAGTTATATCAGCCAGAATGCGTTTTGAACGTTCGGAGCATAACTGGCAGTTGGCTTCCGACCATTCGCGAAGCGCCACATCATCTTTCCGGAACATTCCTTCGCCGCTACATGGCGCGTCGATTTGAATGTAATCAAAAAATTCTTCCAGCCCGGAAAAATGTTTTGGATCGTTTTGGGTAATGATGAGGTTTTCTGAAATCCCCATCCGGATGTGGTTTTCTTTTAAAATCTGTGCTCTGGGCTTGATGACCTCGTTGGCGATCAAAACCGAATTTTCATCCAGTAAACTTTGAATCAAAGTAGATTTTCCACCTGGAGCCGCGCACAAATCCAAAGCACGTTGCGGCTTTTCATTCGGATAAATTTGTTTGAAAATTTCACCCAGAATCATTGAAGACGATTCCTGAACATAATAAGCTCCGGCGTGCCACAACGGATCGGTGATGAATTGTTTTTTTTCTGAAAGAAATTTTCCGGAACCCAGCCATTCAACTGGTTCCAGATCGTTAAAATCCGGAATTATTTTCTTTGGATTTAAACGGATGCTTTGCGGTAAATGAGTTTCGTAAGCCGATTCAAATGAAGAGAATTCATCTTTCGAAAGATGAATTTTCATTCGGTTGAGAAACGACTCGGGTAATTTGTTCATCAACTGCAAAATTAATTAAACCTTTTTAAACATAAATATAGGGACGGATAATTATCCGTTTCTGTAAAATCATTATTTTAGTTAAATTTAGAAATGAACGTATGAAAAAGATAGTTGTCTTAACCGGAGCGGGAATTAGTGCGGAAAGCGGGATTTCAACTTTTAGGGATTCTAACGGATTATGGGAAAATCATGACATCATGGAAGTGGCTTCACCGCAAGGCTGGATGAATAATCCTGAGCTGGTTTTGAATTTTTATAATTTAAGGAGAAGACAACTGAAAGAAGTTCAGCCCAATTCAGCTCATTATTTTTTGAAAGAATTGGAAGAAGAATATAAAGTAGTTGTCATCACCCAAAATGTAGATGATCTACATAAAAGAGCGGGCTCCTCAAATATCATTCATCTTCACGGAGAATTGTTAAAAGCCAGAAGTGAAAAAAATGAAGATTTGATTTTGGATTGGACGGAAGATATTTTTTTGGGTAATTTAGCAGACGACGGGGCGCAAATTCGGCCGCATATTGTGTGGTTCGGAGAAATGGTCCCTATGATGGAACGAGCGATTGAAGAGGTTTCGGATGCGGATATCATGTTGGTCATCGGAACTTCTTTGCAGGTTTATCCGGCAGCTTCGCTGATTGATTACATCGAATATGGGAAGCCGATTTATGTAATAGACCCGAATTCCGTTTCGACTCCGAAAAACCCGCATATAAAAGTAATCCGAAAAAAAGCAACAGAAGGAGTGAGGGAGTTGGATTTACTAATATAGAGACAGAAGGCAATCTGTCTCTGCTACAATCCCATTATCTAATTTTTTCAATTCAAATAAATTTCCGTTTTTTGGAGAGAAATTTGTTACAATCAGTATCCTCAAATTAATTTTAATGAAGAAATTTTCATTTGCACTATTGTTTTTGTTTACGGTTCAGATCCTTTCTGCCCAGCAGGATTCTCCTTTTTATGTGGATTCGTTGCAGATGAAATGGGTCAATGAAAAATACGATGCAATGACACTGGAAGAAAAAGTAGGACAATTATTTGTCGTAGCGGCTTATTCCAACAGAGATGCGGTACACGAAGCCGAAATTGAAAATTTGATAAAAAATGAAGCTATTGGCGGGTTGATTTTTATGCAGGACGATGCGTTAAAGCAAGCCGAATTGACCAATCGGTATAATAAAGTTTCAAAAATTCCCCTTTTAATTGGGATGGATGCCGAATGGGGACTGGCCATGCGCCTGAAAGACGTGAATCGTTTTCCGTGGGCGATGACGGTCGGTGCTGTGGAAGATAACCTGGTTGTAAAAGAAATGGGAAATGTTATTGGAGAACAGGCGTTGCGAATGGGTGTGAATTTCAATTTTGCTCCTGTTGTTGATGTCAATACCAATCCAAAAAACCCGATCATCGGCAACCGCTCTTTCGGTTCTGATGTTCAGAATGTTGCCGATAAAGGAATAGCTTATATGACAGGAATGAAGGAGAAAGGCGTTTTGGCTTCGGCCAAACATTTCCCCGGACACGGAGATACCAGTACAGATTCTCATAAAACGACACCAGTGGTTGGCCATGATTTATCCCGTTTAAAATCAGTTGAATTAGCCCCTTTTCAAAAGTTGATTGATGCAGGAGTCCCTGCAATTATGGTAGCGCATTTAAGTGTTCCGGCTTTAGATAATAGCGGACTTCCGACTACGCTTTCTAAAAAGGTAATAACCGATTTACTGAAAGGTGAAATGCATTTTAAAGGCCTTGTTATTACAGATGCCCTGAATATGGCAGGTGTAGCAAATGTTTATCCGGCAGGAGAAGTGGATGCACTGGCATTTGAAGCCGGAAATGACATTCTTCTTTTTTCGCAGGCGGTTAAAACAGGGAAGCAAAAAATCATAGAAAGAATAAATTCAGGTGAAATTTCGGAAGAACGTCTGGCGGAAAGTGTAAAGAAAATCCTGATGGCAAAATATTTTGTCGGACTGAATCAACCGAAACTGGTTGAACCTAAGGATTTACTGGCTGATTTGAACAAGCCTGCTTATCAGGCTTTAACTTCCAAAATTTATGAAAACGCGGCAACGGTCATTAAAAATGAAGAAAATCTTTTACCGATCCGTGATTTAGCTGATTTGAAAATTGCTTACGTTCCTTTAGAGGAATCGGATTATGAAGTTTTTTACCAGAATTTGAATTTCCATGTTCCAACGGATTTGGTCAAAATCAATTCAACTTCGGAAGTTTCCAAATTAAAAGAGTACGATTATGTAATTGTCGGATTGCATAAATCGAATGAGACGGTTTATAAAAGTTTTAAAATATCCGATAAATCCCAATCAATCGTGAAGGCGGTCTCCGCTCAAAACAATACGATTGTGGCACTTTTCGGAAGCCCATATGGTTTGATGGATTTGGATCTAAGCCAAACCAAAGCTGCGGTGGTTTTATATCAAAATGTAGATATGACCCAAAACATAGCAGCTGAAATCATTTTCGGTGCAACCGGAGCCAAAGGAAAACTGTCGGTCGATGTAAATTCGGAATGGAAATACGGCGAATCAATTAAGACACAAAATATTCAGCGGTTGGGTTTTGCTGTTCCCGAAGCCGTGGGAATGAAGTCTGACATTTTGAAACAAATCGACGATTTAGCACAGCAGGCAATCGATATGGGAGCGACACCCGGCATGCAGATAGTCGCGGCAAAGAACGGCAAAATCGTTTACGATAAATCTTTCGGTTACCAAACTGTGGAGCGAAAAAAAAAAGTTTCCAACAAAGACCTTTATGATGTTGCGTCCGTAACCAAAGTTACCGCCACACTGCCACTCCTGATGGAGGAGGCCAGCAAAGGCGAACTCAGTTTGGACCAGAATTTAGCAAGCATTATACCTGAAACCGGCAGGACCGATAAAGGAACTTTAAAACTCCGGGAGATTCTGGCGCATCAGTCAGGCTTGCCACCCTGGATCGGGTTTTACAAAGAATCGGTAAATGTTCAGAATGCGCGTTTGTACCTGGATTATTATTCGAGGAAGCAAGATGAAGAACATCCGATCAAAGTAACGGATAACATCTATATCATCGGTTCAATTAAGGACACGATTATGACCGATATTTTGTATGCCCCACTAGGCAGTAAAAAATATGAGTACAGCGATTTGGGGTATTATCTTTTTCAGGATTATTTAGAGAAAAAGCACAAAATGCCATTGGATTCATTGATTCAGGAAAAGCTCTATAAACCTATGTTTATGCAGACCACAACGTATTTGCCGAGAAATCATTTCTCTTTGGAACAAATCGTTCCGACAGCAAAAGATAAAATGTATCGCAATCAATTACTGCATGGATTTGTACAGGATGAAGGCGCGGCGATGATGGGTGGCATAGCCGGGCACGCCGGGCTTTTTTCGTCTGCCGAAGATCTGGCAAAGCTGATGCAGATGTATCTGAACGGCGGGACTTATGGCGGTGTGCAATTTATAAAACCTGAAGTTATCTCGGAATTTACCAAACAGCAATATCCGGGCAATAGAAGGGGAGCTGGTTTTGACATGGTGGCAAAAGGTTCTAAAACCGGGCCTTCGGAAAACAGCTATGGGCATTACGGATTTACGGGAACGATGGTCTGGAACGACCCCAA
>CAZKOC010000015.1:0-20673 GCA_964554275.1 uncultured Weeksellaceae bacterium | reverse complement strand
GGAAATTTCCTTCCTGCAAAACCGCCAATGGAATTCTTCCCATTTGATATTCTTCAGGATTGATCTCCGCTACTTCTCCAAGCTCAATCAGACTCATCGAAGGCTGTAAAGTACTGTACGGAGAGGTAGCCAACAAAACCGTACTTTTAATATTTGGATTCTCTAAAATCTCAATCGGGTTGGCAAATTCAAAACGAACCGAGTTTACGGAAGATGTAATCGCTGTAGAATCTGCTTTGAATCCACGAATGAAATAAGGCCAGGTATAAGTATTATAACTTACATTTCCACTTGTGGTTTCACCATCTGCCAAAACGATTTTAGTTGCTTCCAGGTCTTTTACTATTGCAGGAATGATTCTAACTCCATAATTAAAAAGGAATTCATTTAATTTCAAATCACGAGGAAACGCAACTATTTTTCCGCTTCGGAAAATACTGTCCATTTCAGCATCGACACTTTCGGTTAGCCACATGGTTTTTCCGCCGTTCATCATGTACTGGTCAATTACCAGTTTATCCATGTCAGAAAACGGCAAAGTAGGTTTTGCGATAATCAAAGCATCAAAATGCTTCAATGCTTCCAAATCGGATGGTTTCAATGAGTAAGCAGAATCCTGAATCGGTTGCAGATAAACATCTACATTGTAATTATCAGCCAGGGCTCGCCCGAATCCGTCCATATAAATTTGAGGTAATTCGTCATGGTGAACCAGGAATCCGACATTTTTTCTGTCGACTTGTGTAATCCTTCTGATATCATCCATGAAAAGATATTCCAGTTTTTCCGTAGAAGCAGCAGCCAATTGTTCAAACGGCAAAGCCGGATCATTAACTAAAGTTTCCATCCATGCCTGCTTTCCATCATAGTCCACTCTGGCATAGGGATAAATATTCAGAATTCCCTCGTCCGTTTTTACAGGAGCCGGAGCCAGTCCGTTTTCTTCTAATTGCGACGGAGAGAAATCTTTGGTTGGATTGAGGAATTGATAAGTTATTTTCGGATTTATGTTTCTGAACTCATCCAGTAAGAAAGAAATTTCATTCTTCAAAGTTCTGTAATCACCGGAAAGCTGACCACCGAGAAGGACATTTATTTTTATTGGTTTGTCAATTTTTTCAAGGATATTTTTGGTAGTTGGCGTGAGCGTATAACGTTTATCTTTGGTCATGTCAAAACGTTTAAATACCAATTCGGAAAAGAAGAAAATTCCAATTAGCAGAGCAATTATTCCAATTATATTTATAGTTGTTTTCCTCACTTAATATTTTTTCAATTTTCACGAAATTCGAACTTCGAATTTCGAAATTCATTTTATTTTTTCCTTTCTAAATTGTAATTCGTCAAGACCAAAAATAAAGCAATCACGATTCCGAAATAAATCAAATCGCGTGTATCGATAATTCCTTTCAGAAATTGATTATAATGAACATACATTCCCAATTTCTGTATATAATAATCCGCCCCGCCCATTAAATTGTAAGACGCCATGCTTTCAAATGCATAGAAAAACAAAAAGCATAAAAATACAGCCGAAACGTAAGCCACGACCTGGTTTTTGGTCATTGATGAAGTAAATATCCCAATTGCGGCATAGCTGCTTCCCAACAGAAATAAGCCGATGTATCCGCTGAAAAATATTCCATAATCTAACGTTTGTATTTCGGCAATGAATTGCTCCAAAGTATATACAAACAAAAGTGTCGGTATCAGCGAAAACAGCAAAACCACAATGACAGGCAGGTATTTCCCCCAAACGATCCCACAGATTTTTATGGGTTGCGTAAAAAGCCATTGCAAAGTTCCGGCACTTTCTTCTTCGGCGATCGAACGCATCGTCAATGCCGGAATGAGGAAAAGCAATATCCACGGTGCTACAAAAAAGAAGCTGCTGAGCGTTGCCGTTCCGATATTGAATATGTTGAATTCATTATCGAAAAACCACAAAAACAAGGTGCAAATCAACACAAATGCAGACGCACAAACGTATGCCATATAGCCTGTGAAATAATTTGCGAATTCTTTTCGGAATATTTTAAGCATTTAAATTGTTCTATTTCTTTCTGTTCACTAAACGTACAGTCAGCATGATTAGTACACCAACTCCCACAAAACTAATCAAAATCCAGTACCAATTCTTAATAATCCCACCTTTTAAAACAACTGCAAAAACAATGATAAACAACAGAAGCGTCGCAACTTCATTCATCATCCGCAACCGGACGGATTTCATTTTATAGTGGTCATTTTGAATTTCTTTCAAGGTCCTCCAACTCCAAAGATGATAGCCGACCAACAATAAAACTGCCGTCAATTTGATGTGCATCCAAGGCTGGGAAAGCAAAGCGGAATTTAAAACCAGCATCGTAATTCCCGTAATTAATACTAAAATCCCCGCCGGGACGGTGATGATGTTCCACAATCGTTCTTCCATAAAACAGAATTGTTTTTTCAAAATTGATCGTTCATTTTCAGGTTTGTCCTGCGTTTCAGTATGGTAAATGAACAGCCGCACAATATAAAAAAGTCCGGCAAAGTAGCTTACTACAAAAATTATATGAACAGCTTTTATGATGGGGTAGAATTCCATGTAACAAAAATACAATTACTGATTAATTAATTCTGAAAAATATAAATTGTAAATACTTCAAATATCATTCAAAGTAGATTTGATAAATTCCACATATGCAAGAGAAATCTCTCCGATTTTATTTTTCAGGCGGTCTTTGGAAGCTGAACGCACATGAAAAGTCAAGATAAATACGAAGTGCTTTTTCTATAATTTTATTTTTGGCTATGCTAGCTCTTTCTGCATGCTCAGCCAATTGCTGAAGAAGTGAATGTTATCATTTTGTATTTATATAATACTAATATGTTTTTTATTTATAAATTTTAAAACCATTTCTTCAAATTTATCATCTCCATTTGAAATGATTGTTATCTTTATCTCATAAAATTAAGCCAGTGAATTTTTCCATACAGCCTACTTTAGAAAACGAAAATATGAAACTTATCCCTCTTTGGGAAGATGATTTTGAAAGACTTTATGAAGTTGCATCTGATTTCAAAATCTGGGAACAGCACCCTAACAAAGACCGTTATAAAAGAGAGGTTTTCAAAACGTTTTTTGAGGGAGCGCTACAAAGCAAAGGCGCTTTTCTTATTCTTGATAAAGTCTCAAATGAAATTGCGGGAAGTACCAGATTTTATGATTTTGATGAATCTGACAACAGCATTTTCATAGGCTATACCTTTTATAGTACAAAATTTTGGGGAAATGGCTTGAATTCACAAGTCAAAAAACTAATGCTGGATTATATTTTCCAATTTGCAGAAAAAGTAAATTTCCACGTCGGGGCAGAAAATTATCGTTCTCAAAAAGCAATGGAAAAATTAGGTGCAATTAAAAAATGTGAAATCGAGGTAGCTTACTTTGGAGAAGGGATTCGCAAAAATTTCTGGTACGAAATCAGTAAATCAGATTGGGAAAATTAATTTAACCAAACTCCACATTCACAACATCACCCTTCTTTAGTCCGTAAAGTGTATTGGCAGCGCCAACCGTTTGCGGATTACTTTTATAGATAGCAATTTCTAAAAAACCGGAAGAACCAAAAAGCGCCATTCCTTTTCCGTAATCCGATTCTTCGTTTTCAAAATCTTTTACAATCTGATTGTAATTCGAATAAGCCTGGGTGAATTCATGATTTCGGAACCATATCCTGGGTTGTCTTTTCTTTCCTACCTGATTGAATATTTTTTCTGTAATGTTCGTGATAACATTTCCATAATTGTCAATGTAAATGACAGTTCCGTTTATAGCTTTATTTTCTTTTACCACCGGCTTCAATAAAGATAATTCTTTAAATTCTTTCAAACGCTGTCCTACAACTGCCAGTTTACCTCCGCGCGCCAAGTGACAAGCCACCGGAACAAAGACATCACGTGTAGGAAAAACCGTTTCTTCCTGTGCCTGCGGAATTGTAATTTCAACCAACTCTTTGGGTGTTATATCGGCACAAATAAGAGATAGGATTCCATTGTCGGTTCCTATAAAATAGTGCTCATCTATCAATGCAGCTATAGGCTTCTTCAGCGGATTGGTAAGCGTATCGACTCCGATAATATGAATCGTGCCTTTCGGGAAGTTTTTATAAGCATTTTTAAGAACAAATGCAGCCTCGGCTATATCAAACGGACTTATGTCATGCGATATGTCTACAATCAATGCGTCCGATAATTCACCGTAAATTCTTCCTTTTACGGCAGCTACCAAAGGGTCTTTTAATCCGAAATCAGTAGTTAAAGTTATGATAGGCATCAATTTTCAAATCCAGTAAACAAATATATTGCGTATTTTTGTATCCAATCATAATTTAAACAATTAACATTTGACAGAATTAAATCTTGAATTGGCTGATGTAAGCATACAAGACTTTTACGGAGCCAACAATGAAAATCTCAAACTTCTCAAAACCCATTTTCCAAAATTAAAAATCGTAGGGCGTGGTAAACAAATTTCTGCAGTAGGAAATGAAGAATTATTAAAAGAATTTTCAGAAAAAATATCTCAGATCATTCAACACCTTCAACATTATAATCAATTAAATGAAAAGGAGATGGAAAGCCTTTTGGAATCTGAGGCTACAAATCATACAGGGCAAATACAAACCAATGTTTTGGTTCACGGTGTCAGTGGAAAACTGGTAAAAGCCATGACTGCCGGTCAACAAAAATTGGTAGAAACCGTTTACAAAAATGATATGGTTTTTGCCGTTGGCCCGGCCGGAACTGGAAAAACCTATACAAGCGTGGCACTTGCCGTACAGGCTTTAAAAAATAAAGAGGTTCGCCGCATTATTCTGACCCGGCCTGCTGTAGAAGCCGGAGAAAGCTTAGGTTTTTTGCCCGGTGATCTGAAAGAAAAATTAGATCCGTATTTGCAGCCGCTCTATGATGCCTTGAAGGATATGATTCATTTTGAAAAATTAGAATCCTACCTCGAAAAAGGAATTATAGAAGTTGCTCCCTTGGCTTTCATGCGTGGGCGGACATTGGATGAAGCTTTCGTGATTCTTGATGAAGCACAGAACACTACCCATTCACAAATGAAAATGTTCCTGACAAGGATGGGAAAAAGAGCTAAATTCATCATTACCGGCGATCCCGAACAGGTGGATTTACCACCTAAACAAAAATCGGGATTGAAAGAGGCTATGAGTATTTTAGACGATGTGGAGGGAATCGGCATGGTCATCCTCACTGAAAAGGATGTTGTCCGGCACAAATTGGTTGGAAGAATTTTACAGGCTTATAAGAAACTGGATGATCAGTAAGTGGATTTTGATATGTTAAATTTCATTTTCTAAATTCAAACATGAATCCTCAAAAACTACAAGAAGGTGATTTCTACAAAACACCGGAAGGTTACATCGTTTTCACGGAGCAATATCATCTGCGCAGAGGATACTGTTGCAAAAGTGGTTGCCGGCATTGTCCATACGGATATGACAAGAAAACAGATACTTTCAAAAAAAACAGTGAATAAATACTCACTGTTTTTTTCTCTATAAAATCTTCCAATTCATGCCTCCACTGAGCCAACGGCCCGGCATAAGGATCAAGTTCGTTTCCGTGTAATTTGTATTTAAAAGATTATTTGCTTGAAGAAATACATCACAGCGATTATTATTCCACTTCAATTTTGTATCCAGCAAATGATAATCATCCAGCGCAATTCGGTAATTGTACCTATAAGCCCATTCTACAGAAATATTTTTGAGAAGATCATGGTTGAATTTAGCAGTGAATTGATGTTTAAGATTATCTAAAACATAGCGAGAAATAAGATCTTCCGAAATTTTAAATTCATTATCAAGATAAGTATATCCTATTGACAAAGAGTTTAAAAATTTATTGAAAAAGTAATAGTCTGCAAATGCTTCAATGCCACTGGTATTTACTTCTGCAATATTAGTCGGCTTCCATTTATCATCTTCATTTTCTTTTATCCAATCAATTAAATCTTTATTTTCTCTTCTAAATAAATTCAGGTTAAGTGAAATATTTTTATGAGTGAATTTATATCCGATTTCATAGGATAAAGCTTCTTCCGGTTTTAGATATGGGTTGCCTTCATTTACGGAATCCTCATAATAGAGGTCGGTATAAGTCGGTGTTCTGTATGTTTTTCCGGCGTTTGCATAAATTCTATTGTTCGAATCTATAGAATACCCAAGATCAATTCCCGGATAAAAAAAAGAACCGAAATCATTATAATCTGCTAACATAGCTCCCGGAGTAATATTCAACTTTTGATCAAAAAACGCAAAACGATGTTCTAAAAATATTGACAGAGAGTTTCTGTCCCAATTACCCAAATTATTGCTGCTCAGGTATTCTTTTCTCAGCTCCAAACCTAAACCGGTAATGCCTACCCTACTTTTGTAAACAGTATTTAATGCTCCTCCAAATGTATTCCCAATATGCATATTCCGATAAATAGAGGGGTTATTACGTACAAAGACATACATATCCTGATGTCTCCTCCAATAAATGCTCGGTTTAATTTCCAATTGGTCAAAACTTAAATCCGCCTGCAAGTTGACAAGCGAATTTTGTATTTCCTCATATTGTTCCGTTGCAGCCGGTGTAGCATAAAAACCATTTGCTCCAAATTTTTTCTCCAGAAAACCACCTTGTAAACTAAGGGAATGTTTACCAATTTTAAGTTCATTCTGATACCAAAAATCCGTCCTTTTACTATCAGTATTGTGACGGTAACCATCCGTCTGCCCATAATTCCCCTGAATGATTTGTCTAAAATTCAATCCTCCACTATGAATATTCGCATTCAATCCAAACGAACCGTATTCTCCCACAGTCACCCCTAAGTCCAGAGAAGGCTCACTTTTCACACGAGTTATAATATTGATAGCTCCCGTATAAGCATTTTGCCCGAACCTTCTTGCAGATGGTCCTTTTATAATTTCAATCCTTTCGACCGAATTCAAATTCACAGGAATATTCATTGAATGATGCCCTGTTTGCAAATCACTCATTCTTGTTCCGTTTACCAGGATCAAAACCTGTTCAAAAGAACCTCCCCGAATGGAAACATCAGCCTGTGTACCGTTTATTCCTCTATGCCGGACATCTATTCCTGCTTGATGTGCTAAAATTTCCTCTATAGAATTAACGGGTAGTTTTTCAATCTGTTCTTTGGTAATTATGACAACATTCCTATCAGTCTTCGATAAGGGAACGGAAATCCTGTTATCGTTAATAACTATTTCCGGAAGTTCATATTTCCCCGATTGAGCATTTCCAATGTTTAATGCTAAGTATAAAAAATAGATTATCTTTCTCATTTCGGTCAATAGTTTGGTTGACAAATATAAAACTAAGGAGCAAATGAGAAAGATGTTTTTTCTCATAAAGAAAAAAATCCCGGCATTGCTGCCGGGATCCTCTCTACTAAAACTTAAGTACCATGAAAACTCAACTACCTTATGAAAAGAATAGTACTTACTTTTATTATTTACAAAGTCTGTGCCAAAAACTTTGACTTACGTCTTAAAAATGTGTTAAAAAACATATTTATTTTCTTTGATTAAATATTCGGCAACTTCCGTCTTCAATTTTACCACATTTGGATATTCATTGTATCTCGTGAATCTTCTCAAACCTGACAACATCATTCGCTGCTCGTCCCCTTCTGTGAATGACACAATTCCTGACAATCCGTTTGCCTTGATTTTTTCAACTGAATCGAATAACTGCAATTGAGCCAGTTTTATTGCAATGTCAGAAGACTCATCTGATTTTTCATTGCTTAATTTTTCCGCTCTCAGCACAGTACTTTCCGTCATGTAAATTTCAATCAGGATTTCTGCTGCGCTCAAAATAAGCTGCTGATGCTTTTCCAAATCCGCTCCAAACTTCTGCAAGGCAGACCCAGCAACCATAAAAAAAGCTTTTTTCAGGTTTGTCAATATTTCTTTTTCCTGGGTCAAAGTTTCAGAATAATCAGGAATATCAAATGACGGGATACTCATCAGCTCATCAGCTACTTTCATAGCAGGTGACATCAAATCAATTTTCCCCTGAAAGGCTCTTTTCACCAACATGCTTACTGACAAAAGACGATTGATTTCATTGGTTCCTTCATAAATTCTTGAAATCCTGGCATCTCTCCAGGCTGCTTCCATCGGCATTTCTTTGGAATAGCCCATTCCGCCGTAAATCTGAATTCCTTCGTCAGAGGTAAACTGTGCCGCTTCCGAAGCAAATACTTTTACAATTGACGCTTCAATTGCATATTCTTCAATTCCTTTTAATTCAGCTTCATTATGAGCCATTCCTTTTGCAATATTATCAGCAATCGCGTCTTCAATATTTTTCGCAGGACGATAAGAACCTGACTCAGAGGCAAAACATTTGGTCGCCATTTCAGCAATTTTTTGCTGAACTGCTCCAAAACTTGAAATTGATACTCCGAACTGTTTTCTTTCATTGGCATAATTAATTGCGTTTGAAACAATTCTTCTCTGCGCGTCCAGGCAAGCAGCTCCCAATTTAATTCTACCAACATTCAAAGCATTCATCGCTATTTTGAATCCTTTGTTTCGTTCTCCCAAAAGATTTTCTGCCGGAACTTTCACATCATTAAAAAACACCTGACGAGTTGATGAAGAAACAATTCCTAATTTATCCTCTTCTTCACCTAATGAAAATCCTTCTCCTGCCTGAGATTTTTCAACCAAAAAAGCGGTTATGTTCTCATCCTCGTCAATTCTGGCAAAAACGATGAATAATTCTGCAAATCCTGCATTGGTAATCCACATTTTCTGACCTGTCAGGTGATAAAATTTTCCATCTTCTGACAATTTGGCTTTTGCCTTTCCGGAATTTGCATCAGAACCGGCGTCAGGCTCTGTCAGCGCGTAAGAAGCAAACCATTCGCCTGTCGCTAGTTTAGGCAAATATTTCTGTTTTTGTTCTTCGGTTCCGTAAAGTGTGATAGGCATGGTTCCGATTCCGGTATGGGCTCCGTAAGCAGTTGCCAATGAACCGGTTGCCCCGGAAATATAATCACAAACCAACATAGTTGTCACGAATCCCATTCCCAGTCCGCCATATTCTTCAGGAACTGAAATTCCCAAAAAACCGAGTTCGCCTAGCTTTTTCATCAAGTCCTCGATCAAGGCATAATCTTTCTTTTCGATCTGATGCTTTTTAGGCCAAACTTCCCTGTCGATAAATTCTTTTGCAGATTCGAGCATCATTCGCTGCTCTTCACTGAAATCTTCTGGCGTAAAAATATTATCCCAAGTCAAATCCTTGACTAAAAATTCTCCGCCGGTTAATCTATTATTGCTCATTGTATCTTGTTATTTTAATTAATTTCTTTGCGAATTTCGAACTTCGAGTTTCGAGTTTCGTTTATAGTAACTCAAATACCGAAGCCGCTCCTTGCCCGGTTCCTACACACATAGTTACCATTCCGTATTTACTGTTTCTCTTTTTCATTTCGTCCAAAAGCTGAACAGTTAATTTGGTTCCGGTACAGCCAAGCGGATGCCCCAAAGCGATGGCTCCTCCGTTTACATTTACAATTTCAGGATTCAATTCCAATCCTCTGACAATTGCTAATGATTGTGATGCAAATGCCTCATTTAATTCAATTAAATCTATATCAGATTGTTTCAATCCTGCTTGCTCCAATGCTTTTGGAATCGCATACAAAGGCCCTATCCCCATGATTCTTGGCGGAACGCCGACAGCTGCATAAGAAACCAATCTTGCCACCGGCTCTAAATTCAATTCTTTCACCATATCTTCTGACATCACCAAAACAAACGCTGCCCCATCTGACATTTGAGAAGAGTTTCCTGCTGTCACACTTCCACCGTTTGCGAAAACAGGTTTCAATTTTGCTAAAACCTCTAAAGAAGTATCGGCTCGTGGACCTTCATCTTGCTGGAATGTTATTTTTTTAGTTTGAATTTTTTCTTTTTCGTCCAACGTATTCATTTCAACATCAATGGAAACGATTTGATTCTGGAATTTTCCTTCCTGAATTGCTTTTACGGCTTTTTGATGCGAATTAAATGCAAATTCATCCTGATCTTCGCGTGAAATTTTGAACTCATTTGCTACTGCTTCGGCCGTAAGTCCCATTCCCCAATAATAATCTGCATTATTTTTGGCGACATCCGTGTCAGGAATTGGTTTGTAGCCACCCATCGGAATGTATGACATACTTTCCGCTCCGCCGGCAATGATGCAATCTGCCATTCCTGTTCGGATTTTAGCAGAAGCTATCGCAATCGCTTCCGAACCCGATGCGCAATAACGATTCACAGTCACGCCCGGAACTTTGTCCGTATTTAATCCCATCAGGGAAATTAATCTTGCCATGTTCAGGCCTTGTTCGGCTTCAGGCATGGCGCACCCCACGATGACATCATCGATTCTGTCTTTATCCAAATTCGGAACATCGAGCATCAAACGTTCAATTACTCTTGCCGCCAACTCATCTGGGCGGGTAAATCGCAAAGTTCCGCGAGGTGCTTTTCCTACTGCAGTCCTGTATCCTGTTACTATATATGCGTCTTTCATTTTTAATGAGATTTTAGGTATGAGACATTAGACATTAGATTTTTCTAAAGATTGAATAAATCCATATATCATTTTTTGAATCTCATAGATGTTATTTAAAATATTTTCTTTTTGTTCTTGATTAACATATTTCAGATTAAAAGAAATTAATAATTGAGTTTGCAATTCATAAGAAGAACCGGTTGCTATTTTTTAAAAATAGATAAATTCTTTATGAGAATTTCTCCCAGCCCCCTCTGCAATGTTGGACGCAATAGAAACTGCACTTCTTCTCATTTGACTCACCAATCCATATAACTTTAATAAATACACCTCAGTCGAAAGCTGAACTGCTTTATTCCAAACTTTTATATCTTCTAACTTATGATGCATTTTTAATGTCTCGTGTCTAATTTCTAATGTCTTTTAAAATTAATTTCTCAAAGGTTTTCCCGTTTTCAGCATGTGCTGGATTCTTTCCAATGTTTTTCTTTCACCGCAAAGTGACAGGAATGCTTCTCTTTCCAGATCCAGAAGATATTGCTGTGAAACTTCTGTTGGCTCTGACAGATTCCCGCCTGTCATGACATAACCTAATTTATTAGCAATCAACCTGTCATGGTCAGAAATGTATTTTCCGGCAACCATTTGGTCTGAACCAACATAAAACATACCCATTGCTTCTTTTCCCAAAACTTTTACTTTTTGCGGAATTGGTTTTGTATAACCTGCTTCTGCCATAATTATGGCGTGTTTTTTAGCTTCGGCAATTTGCCTGTCCTTATTTACTACAATTAAATCCTGTTCTCTGATATAACCTAAATTTTTCGCTTCGTAAGCAGATGTCGCGACTTTCGCCATGGCAATATTCATATATGCTTCACGCAAATGATTGGTTTTGATATCGTCGTGAATTTGATTTTTAGCAGCACGCAAAGTCATTTCTTTGGTTCCGCCACCTCCCGGAATTACTCCCACTCCAACTTCCACCAAGCCCATATAGGTTTCGGCAGCCGCAACAATTTTATCAGCATGAAGTGAAATTTCACAACCTCCTCCAAGGCTCATCCCGTGCGGAGCTACCACAACCGGAATGGCACTGTAACGGACTTTCATCATGGTATTCTGGAAAGTTTTGATCGCCATGTTCAGTTCCCACCAATCCTGTTCAGCCGCCATCATCATGATCATCGCCAGATTTGCTCCAACGGAGAAATTATCCGCCTGATTTCCTATGACCAAACCTTGATGGTTTTTTTCTGCGAGTTCAATAGCTTTATTGATTACGGAAATAACACCGCCTCCGATGCTGTTCATTTTGGAACGGAACTCCAGATTGATAATCCCATCTCCCAAATCCTGAATGCTTGCTTCCGGGTTGCTCCAGATTTCTTTTGTTTTACGAATGTTATCCAAAATGATAAATGCATCCTGTCCCGGAATGATTTGATATTCTTTTGAATTTATATCGTAGAAATATTTCTTTCCGTCTTTGATTTGGTAAAAACTTTCTTTTTCCGCATTGATTAATTCTTTTGTCCAGTCAGAAACTTGATAACCTTCCGATTCAATTAATTCCAAACCATTTTTCAACCCGACCAAATCCCAAGTTTCAAAAGGACCGTATTTCCAGGCATAACCTGTTTTCATCGCATCATCAATACTATAAAGATTGTCAGAAATTTCAGGAACTTTTTGAGAAACATAAGCAAATAAGCTCGCAAAATGTTTGCGGATCAATTCTCCTGATTTTGATTTATCTTTAATTAATGAACCTAATTTATTTTTGGTGCTTCCGGCTTGTTTCGCGGCCTCAATTGCCGAGTCGTTACTTCTTTCCAGAGGACGGTATTCCAATTTTTCCAAATCTAAAGCAAAGCGTTTTGTTTCACCGGATGATTTATCAACCTCTTTATAATAGAATCCTTTTCCGGTTTTATCACCTAAAAATTTATTTTCCAATAAGAAATTCATCGTTTTGGATTCTTTCAAATCTTGAATAAATGAATCGTTGGGCGAATTTTCTTTCAAACCTTTAGTTACGTTTGCGGCTGTGTCCAGTCCGACTAAATCAGCCAGCTTGAAAGTTCCGGTTTTTGGTCTTCCTAAAATTGAACCTGTCAAATTATCGGTTTGTTCAATGGTCAATCCGATTTCCTCTGCCAGCTCCATCACTTTTGCCATGGAATAAACCCCTACACGATTTCCGATGAACCCCGGGGTATCTTTACACAAAACAGGCGTCTTCCCTAAAAATTTCTCGGCATAAACTGTGAAGAAGTCAATGACAGATTGGTCAGTTTTCGGACCGGGGATGATTTCAAATAATTTCAAATAACGCGGCGGATTGAAAAAATGCGTTCCGCAGAAATATTTTTGAAAATCTTCCGAACGACCTTCCGACATTAATTGAATCGGAATCCCGGAAGTATTGGAAGTAATTAAAGTTCCTTCTTTTCGGAGACTATCCACTTTTTCGAACATTGATTTTTTGATGTCCAGTCTTTCGATAACTACTTCAATTACCCAATCTGAATTTTTAATTTTCTCTAAATCATCTTCAAAATTACCTACTGTAATTCGTGAAGCAAACGCTTTGTCATAAATAGGTGATGGATTTGATTTGACAGTGTTTGCCAGATGATCTCTTGCCGTTTTACTTCTGTCAGCGCCTTCAGCCGGCATATCGAGCAATAAAACCTCGACACCGATCCCGGCCAAATGACAGGCTATCCCGGAACCCATGACTCCGGAACCTAATACTGTAACGTGTTTTATATGTCTGTTCATTTTTTTAATTAAAATTGCGGTTCTTTTTTCTTGTTAAATAATTTCTTGTCAGAAGTGATAGCATTCACTTTTTGAATTACCTTAAGAAATACATTCATTTCTTCAGGTGTAATTTTTTCATTGATGGCATCATTGAATTTCAAAACAACCTCTTTTGAAACATCTCTCATCCTCAAACCTTCATCCGTCAAAATGATTAAAACGCTTCTCCCGTCATCGGGATTGGGCTTTCGTGCAATCAATCCTCGCTCTTCCAGGTTTTTCAATGTTCTAGACAAACTGGTAGGTTCGATTCCCATTTTCGGTCCGAGAGAAGTACTTGGAGTTCCATATTTAGGATCGATGGAAAGAAGCGTAAAGCCCATTACCATTGTGGAATTAAACTGGGAGGCCTGTTCGTTGTACATTTTCTGAACGGCAAGCCAGGTTGACCGCAAATGATAGTCTATTGTAAATTCGTTTTGTTTCATCTGAAAAAGTGTGAGAGAAACAAATATACAAATTTTTATTATGCACGCATAATAATTTATTGTTAATTTAAAAAAAATAGAAGCTGTTTTAAATTATATTTTCAGGAAGTCCCTCCAAAAAAATATATTGCTTATTTTCAAAGTCCATTTTACAGTAGTAATGATCTAATCCATTGGTTACCATTAAATAATCAGCTTCCAGCTGTAAATTATAACGTGCAATCTGGTCAAAGGTTGCCTGGGTGATCTGGATTGATGGCGCCTTACACTCAACAATGATAAAAGGTTTTTCTTTTTTAAAAACAATTACATCCGCTCGCTTTTTCATTCCGTTCACATTCACAATCACTTCTGTATTGATGGCGGATCTGGAATAATTTTTCTCTTGAATTAAAAATTGAATAACATGCTGCCTCACCCACTCTTCCGGTGTCATCAACAACCATTTTTTCCTGATAACGCAAAATATATACGGGATTTCGTCGGTTTGTTTCAAACGAAATTGGTAATTTTCGGGAAAATTTAACGAAGCGAATTTCACAGACAATGGCAGAAAATATCATCAAAGATATTAAAAACAAAAAAGTCGCGCCTATATACTTTTTGATGGGCGAAGAATCCTATTTCATAGACCAGATTTCAAAGACCATAGAACATGATGTTTTGACTGAAGATGAAAAAGGTTTTAATCAAACCATCATTTACGGGAATGAAACAGATATGGCTGGAATTATAGGTTTGGCAAAACAATTCCCCATGGGTGCCGAAAGATCAGTTTTAATTGTGAAAGAAGCACAACATCTTTCCCGAGCCATTGACCAACTGGAATCTTACGCCACACAGCCCCAGCCGACAACGGTTTTGGTTTTTAATTACAAGGGTAAAACACTCGATAAACGCAAAAAACTTTATAAGGAAATTCAAAAAAGCGGAATCCTTTTCGAATCCAAAAAATTATATGAAAATCAAATTCCCGACTGGATTGAAAACAAAGCAAAATCTTTCGGATTTACCATAGAACCCAAGGCTAAATTTCTGATCGCCGAGTTCATAGGAAATGATTTGTCACGTATAGAAAATGAACTGGAGAAATTAAAACTCATTATAAATGACGGAAAATTAACGCCTGAAATCATTGAAAGAAATATAGGAATCAGCAAGGATTATAATAATTTCGAGTTAAGAAACGCAATCGAAACCCGCAATGCCGAAAAGGCCTTTCGGATTGTGCATTATTTCAATCAAAACCCGAAAGACAATCCACTCGTGATGACTTTGAGCGTTCTGTTTCAATTATTTTCAGGAATTATCATGTACCATACACTTACCGATAAATCTCAGTCAAATGTTGCCAAAGAGTTGAGAATTCATCCGTTCTTTGTAAAAGATACCGCCCTGGCTGCCAATAATTATCCGCTCAAAAAAGCAACCAGAATTATTTCACTTCTACGCGAAGCCGATGTAAAAAGCAAAGGAGTCGGTGCTACCGGAAATGTTTCTGATGGTGATTTACTGAAGGAATTGATTTTTAAGATTTTGAGTTTGTAATTTAAGTAACAAGAAGCAGGTATCAAGTAGCAGGAAAAAATAATTTTGAATCTTGGACTAATGCCTACTTCTCCCGCTCCATCACATAATCCACCATTGTGATAAGTGATTCTCTGTATTTGTTATCGGGGAAGTCGTTTAAGAGTGAGAGTGCTTCAGCACTGTATTTACGCATAGTTTCCTGTGTGTATTCAATGCCACCGTTATCTTTTACAAATTGAATTACCTGCTGAACGCGCTTTTGATTTTTGTTGTAGCGTTTTACAGAATTGATCAGCCAGTCCTTTTCTTTTTTAGAAACTTTATTCAGGACATAAATCAGCGGCAATGTCATTTTTTGTTCTTTGATGTCAATCCCGACAGGCTTTCCGATAATATTGGAGCTTGTATAATCAAACAAATCATCTTTGATCTGAAATGCAATTCCTACCAATTCTCCAAATTTATTCATCTTCTGGCAAATCTCTTCGCTTGCCCCTACGGAACGAGCGCCGGCCTCACAGCAGGCAGCAATCAAAGTTGCTGTTTTCTGACGAATGATTTCAAAATAAACTTCTTCCGTAATGTCTAATTTTCTGGCTTTTTCAATTTGGAGTAATTCGCCTTCCGACATTTCTTTAATCGCCACAGAAACGACTTTCAATAAGTCAAAATCTTCATTTTCAGTTGAAAGAATCAATGTTTTACTTAATAAATAATCCCCAACCAAAACCGCGATTTTGTTTTTCCACAAAGCATTGAGAGAAAAAAATCCACGGCGCATATCGCTATCATCCACCACATCATCATGCACCAGGGTTGCCGTATGAATCAATTCAATCAAGGCAGCCGCTCTATAACTCCTTTCCTGAAACTGACCCGTTAATTTTGCTGTTAAAAACACAAACATCGGGCGCATTTGTTTTCCCTTCCGTCGAACGATATAATGCGTAATCCTGTCCAATAAAGGCACATTGCTTTTCATGGATTCGTAAAACTTCGTTTCGAAGAGTTTCATCTCTTCGGCAATCGGAGCTTTTATTTTTTCGATAGGTTTCTTCACCATATTATTGAGCCAGCGAATATATACATTGCAACGATTGTTCTACATGAAAAGTTTTGAATTTAAAATCTTCATTGCTGAAACAAATCACACTTGGTTTTTCCGGTTTTATGGAAATTCCTTCTACTTGCCCTACCTGAAGCGTAAACCCAAGCGGTAGGCTGAATTTACTGGCTTTTTCATCAAAAAATTTATCAGATCCTTTTTTTGGAGCATCAAATCCTGAAATAAAAGCAAATCCGTCTTTGGTGTACCCGATGAAATAGAAACCGTTTGTGTTCGAAATAGGATTGGCATCTATGTATGCGCCGGTAACCATATAATTGGTTTTAAAAGTTTCAATTTTTTTTGCTGATTGTTTTCCCGGTTTTATTTCTAAAATGTAATGTGTTGTTGCATAATTGGTCCATTCTTTTGTGAACAAATGAATTTTTCCGTTGTGATAAAACATAGCTTCACAATCGAAATTTGTTACTTTGTCCCCTGGATTAAAATTAGTTTGTTCAGGAAAATGGAATTCTATTTTTTGAGCATTTACCTTTGCTTCGCTTCCTTGTCCGATTTCATTTTTTGAAATATAATAAATCGTCAGATCCTTTCTGTTTCCGTCATTGTTTCCAAAATCCCCGATGAAAATATACTCATCACTCATTGTAATTTCTTCCCAATCACGGTTAGTAGCATTTGCAATTGTCACAGTTTGCTCAATTTTTCCGGTTTCTGAATTAAACTTATAAATTTCTGCTTCGTCTCCACTGTCATTCAGACCCCAGAAATATCCGTCATCGTATTCCAACGTCGAAATTTCTTTTAGCTTATCCTGAAGTTTAATTGATTTTATTTGATAATTTTCTATACTTAGTGTATCAATGCGACCCTGAGCCATCAGCGGTTGACCCAGCAATATCAAAAAAGGAATAAAAATAAATTTCATCATTGACCAAAATCGCTTTTGATTCCCAAAGGTATTTAAAATTTAGATATTAGACATTAGATTTCGGACATGAGATTGCGCATTTGCTTTACCAGCAAAATATGTTTACCGGAAATACTTTGGGTAAAAATCAAAGTTGAATCATTTCCTTCCTTGATTTTATATTTTTTGCGGACTTCTTCGGTTTTTAGCGGATAGTTTTTAACCAATAAATGAAATGCTTGTTTTTCTATTTCTTTTTTCGGATTCTTTAATTCTACGGAAATCTCAAAAACCTTTCCGGGAAAAGAATTCAAAACTTCATCAGAAGTATAAAGATGGGTATTGACATGAAGTTTCTTAAGATTTAATTTTTTTCCTGTCAATTTAAATGCTCCTGATTTTAATATGGAAGAATTGGGTTCATAAATGAATTTTAGGGGTGCGGAAAATTGCGAAATGCTTTGCGGTTCATCATTCCAATTAAATTCAAAAACCGGATGACTCGACTCCAGATTAATTGCTTTTACAAGTGGATCAGAGTTGACTTTCCGTTTACAAACAAGCAATAGTTCTTTAACTTCATTTTTGACTGCAACTATATGAATTTCCTGAATCTGCGGAATTTTGTCAAGTGTAGATTTCAAATCCAGCAAAGGTGAAAGTTTGACCATAACCGTTTCGGAACGAGAAAGAAATTCATCCATCCAATCCAGTATATTAGGCTCCAGGTCTTCAATAATTACTTTTCTTTGCGAAGCAATTCTGCGCGAAGGGTCTAAATAAATTACATCCCAATTGAGATGCGGATTTTGAAGGAAATAATCTTCAAATTTTGTGTTTATATATTGTAAATTATTTTGATTTAATGTTTTGAAGTTATGTTTTGAAACCTCAACCAATTCGGAATTTCGTTCCAATGCGGTTACTTCCCGAAACGTATGTGCAAAAGCAAAAGCATCAACTCCCATTCCGGCAGTCAGGTCAACGATGGATTCTCCCTGTACTATTTCAGATTTGTATTTTGCGGTTGTCCAGGACGAAGCTTGTTCCAAATTGACTGACGACGGAAAGTAAATTCCCTCTGCTTCATATAAAAACGGAAATTTATTTCTGGCAATTTGCAATCCTTTAATTTGACGCGCTAATTCTGATGACGAAACACTTTCAAAAGGGGATTTCTGAAGTGAAATCTTCCGAAAATCTTCCGAAACATTTTTACGCAAATACGATTGAATTTCTTCTTGGAGCAATAATGGATTCACAGCTCCAAAGTTAAAAAGATTATTCTTTTGGCTTCATATTATCACCGTCTTTAAAATGCAGTCTTCTGAAAACCAATCCGGAGATAATTGTCAAGCCACCTATCACCAGAAACGTATAGCGAAAGGCATTGTGAATTTCATCGTGAATCAACTTAACATCACCTTCAAATATTTTTAAAATTATCAACCCGAACGCAATCCCGAATCCGATGGCAAGCTGCTGATTAACTGATATCAGAGAATTCCCGCTGCTGGTGTGGTAGTCTCTTAAATCGGAAATCGAAATGGAGTTCATGGAAGTAAACTGAATGGAATTGAAAAATCCCAGGATGGCAATAATCGGAATGTACCAATAAATCGATGTATGGATTCCCGGAATCGCCATTGAACAAATCAAAATCCCAATGATAAAAGTATTTGTCATCAATGTCATCCGATAACCGAATCGATTCAGGATTTTAATTACAGCCGATTTCCCAAACATAGCCGTCAAAGCCATTGGAGCGACAATCCAACCTGAGGTCACTGCCGATTGACCATAAGCAATCTGGATCATCATTGGCAAAAGCAGGGGAACGGAACTGATTCCTAACCGGGTCGCTAAATTTCCCAATATCCCCACTCTGAAAGTTCTTACCTGAAATAAATTCAGCGGAAAAATGGGATTGTCATCTGTTTTGGCGTGCCGGTAATAAAAATAAAGCATCATAAAGCCCAATAAGAGCACAAATAAAACGGGGGTGATGTGGACAGTATTCCCAAATAGCTCCAATGAAATGGAAAGCAGCAATGAAGCTGCTCCAAAAATCATAAATCCTTTCAAATCAAAATTCAAAATTTTGGATTTATGATCAGGCATAAATTTTATACTTAACAAAACCCCAATGAGTCCTATAGGGATATTGATGAGAAAAATCCAATGCCAAGACAGATAATCAACCATATAACCACCCACCAAAGGACCCAAAACCGGGCCAATCAGAGCGGGAATGATAGCGTAGTTCATCGCTTTCAGCAATTCTTTTTTGGGAAAAGTTCTGATGAGCGCCAATTTCCCCACCGGCGTCATCAGACTTCCTCCAATTCCCTGAACAATCCTTGCCATCACCAAATGTGTCAAATTCTGTGAAAGAGAACAAAGCAAAGAACCCAAGCCGAATAATATCAGTGCGAGAATAAACACTTTTTTGGTTCCGAATTTGTCCGCTAAAAATCCGCTCACGGGCATAAACAAAGCCAGTGTCAGTACATAACTGATGATGGCATTCTGCATATTGAGCGGAGATTCGTTCAGATCTTTTGCAATTGCAGGAAGGGAAGTATTCAAAATCGTGGAATCCAGCATCTGCATAAAAATGGCTGTTCCGAGAATAAAAGGAAGTAATTTCTTTGTCAGGTTTAAGCTTTGATTGGATTCCATCAAATTTAAATGCTGTATGTTTTGAATTTTTATAAATTCCTTGTAATGCTCTGCACGATTTTATATTCTGAAAAGAATTCTTTCAGGACGACCCGTAGCACCGTATAGGCTGGCACGGCAACCGCTACGCCGATTACGCCGAATAAAATCCCGCCAATCAGGATGACTAAAAAAATTTCCAGTGGATTGGAACGGACACTTCGGGAATAGATCAATGGCTGGTTGACAAAATTGTCCCAAACATGTGTCAAACAATACCAGAACATGATCCACAAGACTGTGGGCACTATTTCAGTTTTGAAATCCAATCCCAATCCGTGCAAATCACTCATAGACAAAGACGCCATAATCACTCCTCCCAATAAAGGGCCTATGTAAGGAAGTGGATTCAGTAAAGCGCATAGTAATGCAATTACCGCTGCATAATTGATTCCGAATGAAAGCAAAATAATGAAGTAAAAAGTGAACATAATCAACACCTGCAAAGTCAGTCCGATGAAATAACGGGAAAGCAAATTTTTGGTGGTATCGAGAACAGATTCAAAACGGGTTTCCTCACCATTTGGCGCAATTGCAACAATCATTTTATTGATCAGA
Organism: uncultured Weeksellaceae bacterium; assembly: GCA_964554275.1. Taxonomy (GTDB): domain Bacteria; phylum Bacteroidota; class Bacteroidia; order Flavobacteriales; family Weeksellaceae; genus Moheibacter. The sequence goes on along the minus strand of CAZKOC010000015.1, from coordinate 26 downwards.
TCCCTGTCCTTCAAAAAGAAAAAAGT
>CAZKOC010000014.1:12517-21325 GCA_964554275.1 uncultured Weeksellaceae bacterium | reverse complement strand
CAAAAAAATGGATCGATGAAGGTATGAAACTAAACAAAGATCCTAAATTTTACCAACTTCGCCAGCAATCTTTGATCTACGCAAAAGCAGGCGATAAAAAAGGCGCGATTGATTTAGCGAAAAAATCTTTGGCTGCCGCTCAAAAAGCAGGAAATGAAGATTATATAAAAATGAATGAAGATTCCATCAAAGAATGGTCTAAATAAAATTGAATTTTATATTATTTTAACAACAGGAAGAATCTTTTAATATTAAGCGGTAATCTAATTTATCGCTTTTTTTGTTCCTCTCTCAATAAGACAGGCAATCACAATCACCAACGCGCAGCCAAACAAATTCAGCCACAAATAAGGCATCCAGTCAAACCGCCAACCAAAAATAACAATAATTTGGGTGATAATTGCCGCTACAAAAACCGAGTTCGCTCTGACGAATTTAAAGAAAAATGCCAACAGGAAAATTCCCAAAACATTTCCATAAAAAACGGAACCAATGATGTTGACCAGTTGAATCAAATTGTCAAATAAATCCGCCACGCAGGCAAACAGGATGGCCAAAATTCCCCACAAAAGTGTAAACCATTTGGACATTTCCAAATAATGCCCTTCAGATTTCCCATCTTTATTTCGTTTGTACAAATCCATCGTAGTCGTGGTCGCCAATGCATTCAGTTCCGAAGAAGTAGATGACATCGCAGCACACAAAGCCATTGCCAGCAAAAGCCCGATTACGCCTTTTGGTAAATGATTCAATATAAAATGTATAAATACGTAATCCTTGTCATTTGTTTCTACATTAGAATTGGCTTGTGCTATGATTTTCTTTGCTTCCTTCCGATATTCTTTGTCTTTTTTATCGGACAAAATGATTTGATTCCGGATTAAATTTTTATCTGAATTATCTGCGTTTACATATTCAAAAATCAGATTTTTCTTCGTCTCGAAATTGGTTTCTTGTTTATTTTCTAATTCAGAATATTGGTTTTTATAATCTGAATTCTGAATGGTCTTTTCGGCAACCGGATTAAAATTCAATGGCGAAGAATTAAACTGATAGAAAACAAAAACCATTATTCCAACCAAAAGAATAAAAAACTGCATCGGGACTTTCAGAAATCCGTTCATAATCATTCCCATCTGGCTTTGTTTGACAGATTTTCCGGACAAATAACGCTGAACTTGACTTTGGTCGGTTCCGAAATAAGACAATGCTAAAAAAGTCCCGCCAATGATTCCGCTCCAAAACGTATAACGATTATCAAAATCAAATGAGAAATCCAAAATGTCCATCTTTCCGCTTGCAGCAGCAATTTCCATCGCATTTCCGAAATTGATTCCATCGGGTAATGAATAAACCAAAATAACAAATGCAACCGCCATTCCGCCCATCATGATGGCCATTTGTTGTTTCTGTGTCACATTCACCGCCTTAGTCCCACCGGAAACGGTATAAACGATAACCAAAGTCCCGAGAATAATATTGAGCCAAATCAGGCTCCACCCCAAAACTGCCGATAAGATAATCGCCGGGGCAAAAATGGTTATCCCACAAGACAGGCCTCTTTGAATTAAAAAAAGAATGGATGTTAGCGTCCGGGTTTTTAAATCAAAGCGGCTTTCCAAAAATTCATACGCTGTGTAAACATTGAGCCTATGGTAAATCGGGATAAAAACCAGACAGATAATGACCATGGCAATGGGCAATCCGAAATAAAATTGCACAAATCCCATTCCATCGTGAAATGCTTGTCCGGGTGTAGAAAGAAACGTGATAGCACTCGCCTGCGTCGCCATTACCGACAAGCCAACTGTAAACCAGTTGGAGTCGTTCCCTTTCAGAAAATCCTGTACATTTTTGCTTCCTCTTGTTTTCCAGGTTCCATAAATCACAATGAACAACATCGAACAAGCCAATATCCACCAGTCGATTCCGTGCATCAGCTGAAAATTTTCATGATTAAAAAGAAAATAATAATGTACACAGCATTGATTGCCAGCACCCAAGTGTAGGATGGCTGCCATTTTTGTTTTATTTCGGTATATTTCATTTTCTCCTTTCTTTTTAAAGATTGAACAGGATTTATTCTCCTAAAGATAAAATATTCGCCAGCAACCTGTATGCTCCCGGAACGCCTTCCGGCAGTTCACGGAAGAAGCTCAGTCCTGTATAAACATAATACCCTTTTCCGTATTTGGCCACAAGCAAACTTCCTTTTAATGCAGATTCTCCCTTGTCATGCATCAATAAAACAGGCTCAAATTCTTTGCCCCATTTATCCGGGAAATACAATCCTCTCTCCTGTACCCAGCCTTCGAAGTCCTTTTCGGTTATTTTATTGGGAAAGTTTAAAACGGGATGATTTTTATCCAAAAATTTCACTTCGGAATTCTCATCAGTCACTCTGTCGCGTGATAATTCTAATGGAAATGGGGAAATTTCTTCGGTTAACAATCCTCTGTCGACATTGTACTGTACAATCATATTTCCTCCGTTTTTTACATAATCAAACAGAATTTTATTTTTGAATTTCAATTCATCAACTACATTAAAAGCCCTGATTCCCAAAACAACAGCATCAAATTTTTGTATATTTTCAATCGTGATATTTTGAGGAGAAATGATTTGCACATCGTACCCGATTTGTTTCAAATTTTCAGGGACAGAGTCTCCGGCTCCTACAATGTATCCTATTTTTTCACCTTTCTTCTCAATGTCTATGCGAACAATTTTGCTTCTACCCGACAACAAAACCTTCTGTTCCGGAATATGTTCATAATTGATTTCAATCAATTGGTTTTCAAATATTTGATTTTCGATTTTTAATTGCGGAATTAATTCAGCCTCACTCTGATTTTGAGGCGGAGTAACTTCAAACCAAACAATTTTTTCTTCTCCTTTTGAATTTAAGTCGATCGTTTGAGCAGGAGAAATTTTCCAATCAGGAGAAGCTTTCAGGCTCAAAATTCCACTCAAATTATTGGTAAAGGATTTCACTTTTACAGCTACTTTTTGAGATTTTTCATTACCAAAAATGAGCACTTTCTCTTCGATATTGACAGATGCTTTGGGCACGACCACAAAAGGTTTGTAAACTTCGCCTTTCGCAGGGTCATTGATTTTGTAAACCAATGGTTTTTCAACTTCAAAAATCTGATTATCAATAGTCAAATTAAACTTAACCAAGAAGGCATCAGGCGTTTCAGGCAAACCGGTTAACTCCGAATCCGAAAATCTATACATCCCCAGGGTTCCTTTTTCATTTAACCAATAAGGCGTTGTAGGGTTCTTATTTTCAGGAATTTGAAATGAATTTGTTGATTTTACAATTTTATTATTAAGTAACTCTGATTCAAACGTAATCAATTGATTATCAATAGAAACCGAGTTCAACCGAATCGAAATGTCGCTACGGTTAATGACTTCTAAATTAAAATTCAGATTTTCACCGGCAGCAGCGGTTGTGGAAGACGATACTGCTTCCAGAAACAACCCGGAACAATCCACGATAATATTTTTTATTTCTTCCGATTTAATTTTCTTCCAATGTTCATCTTCCAGGTTTTGGATTAATTGATAGGCTTTCATCAAGCCCGGAACAGACGCTGACGGATTTCTGAAATCGAATTCTTTTTCCACTTTCGACAAAATTTCCCCAATCTGTTTTCCTCCTTTTAGACGGTTCCAACTGGTATCGATCCCTTCAAAAATATCATTTCGCGGCTGAATCCCTTTCAGAATTTCCAGATATTCCATTGATGTACCCCTGACAGGGCTTGAACCAAATCCCTGTGAACTATGCTGGCTACGGCTTTTGGCAGCAATTTCACTATTGCTGACTCCCAAAGTCGGATAAAAACTGCCAATGTCCAGCTGGAACAACTTGCTTTTGTCTGCTTTTTCAAATTTTTCCTGGCTTCCGTAAAACCACCAGGAAGTATTGAAAAATAATCTTTCAGGCCACCAGACAGTAACTGTCTTTAATTGTTCTGAAAATTTTGTTTTATCACCAGCTATATCAAATGCTTCCACACTCAGCATGGCAGATGCCGTGTGATGCCCATGTGTACTGCCGGGCGAACGATGATCAAACCGGTTGATGATGATATCAGGCTGAAATTTGCGGATGACATAAACCAAATCGGAAAGTACCTGATTTTTGTCCCAGATTTCAAAAGTCTCGTTAGGATGTTTGGAAAAACCGAAATCATTGGCTCTCGAAAAGAACTGTTCTCCACCATCAATCTTTCTTGCCGACATTAATTCTTCGGTTCGGATCACACCTAATAATTCACGGAGTTCCGGACCTATTAAATTTTGCCCGCCATCACCCCGCGTTAATGAAATATATGCGGTACGCGCATGAACATCATTGGCAAAGTAAGAAATCAAATGGGTGTTTTCATCATCGGGATGCGCCGCGACATACAGAACGGAACCCAAAAAGTTGAGTTTTTGAATGGACTCGTAAATTTCTGACGAATTGGGCTTTTTGGGAGTTTGAGCAAAATTTTGTGCGATTATGAACAGGGAAAATATCGTGAAAAGTGATTTCTTCATTTTAATTGGTGAAAAATAAGCGTTAAAGATAATTAATTCAATTCGAAAAATCGAAATTCAAAATATGAGGCTTATAAATTGAAAACCTGACAGGTGTTTGGCCTTTATTTTTTGCCTTCCCATTCCTGATAAAATCTTTCCAGAAATTCTTTCATAAACTGATGGCGTTCAGAAGCAATTCTTTTGGCAGAATTGGTATTCATCAAGTCTTTTAGCTTCAAAAGTTTATCATAAAAGTGCTGAATGGAAGTATCTTCCGGATTTTCAGGATTGTGAATTTCGCGCAATTTACTTCCGCCATAGGCAAAACACCGGGAAATTCCGACAGCTCCGACGGCGTCTAATCTATCGGCATCCTGAACGATTTTGGCTTCTAAGCTTTCGGCTGTTTTTCCTTTGCTGAACGAAACCTGCGAAACGATTTCAATCGTTTTGGAAATAATTTCCTGAGGGACATTTAATCTATCTAAAAATTCAAAGATCAATTCTTCCGATTTGTCAATTCCTCCGTTCAATTTGTAATCGCCTACATCATGCAGCCACGCCGCCAGTTCAACCAAAAACAAATCGGCATTTTCTTCTTCGGTAATTCGTTTTGCCATATTTACAACTCGCTCAACGTGGAAGTAATCATGTCCGGTTCCTTCGCCGGAAAATCCTTGTTTGATATAGGTTTGGGTTGCTTTGAGAATGTGCTCTTTGTTCATGAGACAAAGTTAAACTTTCAACTCTGCGATCGCCTGCATCCCTTTATCTTTTTTCTTCACAAATTTAAAATTCCCTCCAATGGATTTCAGACGCTGACTGATGCTGTACAAACCCTGGCTCCCAGAATCGATTCCGCCTTCATAGCCAATCCCGTCATCCGAAACTTCAATCTGGATCCCACTGGAATTTCGGCTAAAAGCTATAACCGCATTTTGTGCCTGTGAATGTTTGATGATGTTATTGACCAATTCCTGAATTACCCTGAAAAGCATCAGCTGCAGCTGTAGCGAAAGTTCATCGGCTTTGCTGTTTTCATTTAAAACAGAAATATTCAGAAGTTTCGTTTCGTTGACTTCAGCAGCAAAATGTTCTGTCGCTTTTATTATTCCTTCCTTCTCCAATACGGTTGGAAGTAAGTTGTGGGCAATGTGACGAACGTCGGCATGTGTATTTTCTAAGATAGAAACCACTTTTTCCAAATGTTCTGTTTGTTTCTCAGGCGGCAAATGGGGAATGGTCTCCAAGCTCATTTTAGCCGCCCCTATCATTGCCGCTACACTGTCATGCAATTCGTGGGAAATCCGGCTTCGCTCGCGTTCTTCACCTTGAATGAAAGAATTCAGAATGGCATTTTCTTTTTCCTGCTGTAGTTGTTTAAGTTTGAGTTTCTGCGTTTTTCGATTATAGAAGAAAATTCCTCCTAAAACAGAAATCAACAAACCTCCTCCCAAAATTGTATAAAGTAAGTTTGATCTTTGTTTTTGGATTTTAAGTTCCTGCCCGGCTATTTGCTTTTCTTTTTTCTCTGTTTCGTATTTGGTGTTGAGTTCGTGCACGAGCTTTTGCTTTTCTTCGGAAGCAATGGAATCATTGAGACTGACAAATTTTTCGTAATAGACCGCAGAATTCTTGTAATCGCCCACCTTCAAATAGACAGTCCCTAAATCTTTATACACCACGTTTCGTTTAGTCAGTATGTTAAGCTGATTTTCCGTAATGCTCAAAGCTTCTTCATAATTCCGCAGGGCATTTTTAAAATCTTTATTTTTTATCTGATTTTGAGCTAAAATTTGCAGGTTATTTGCCAAACCTTCAAGATCATCATTTTCTCTGGCATTTTTAACACCTAAATCTGCATAAAAATATGAACTGTCCAAATTGTTTTTTGCAAAATAAGAATTTGCCAATACATAATAACCGTAGTTCAAATATTTAATGTCCTGAAATTGTTTAGAATACTGAATAGATTTTCTTGCCCAAATAATAGCAGAATCTATTTCTTCCATACCAAAATAAGCTCCGGCGATATTTCCTGTGGAAACGGAATAATACTGCCCTGCTTTAAGTTTTTTAAATTTCCTATAGGCTTCTTTGATCAATTTATTTGCCTGTTCATAATTGGATTGATTAAAATAAATAACACCCACATTGAATTTAACTGCTGCAGCCTGCTCTTCTTTTCCTAATTTTTCTGCTAAATCCGCAGATTTTATAAAAGATCTGACAGACTCAGCGACATTGCCCGATTGACTTTCAATCACTCCTTTTTGATTATAAGCTACCAATTGGATTTCATCGCGTTGCGACGCCTGTAGCTTTTCTGATGATTTAAGAAGTTTGTTTAAATGAAAATAAGCAGAATCTGCTTCCGCCATTTTATAATAATGCATTGCAAGCTGAAGCTCTGCGCAAGGAATACATTTTTTGTCCTTCAGGGACTGTTTATAACCTTCTTTAAAATAATCCAAACAATTCTGCTCCTGCTTCTCTCTGCATTCTCTTCCCTTGAGGATCAAGTTCCTGGATTCCTCAGAAAGCCATTCGAGATGCGCCTGACACAATGCAATTTGTGATAAAGCAGAAAAGAGAAATAGTAGAAAGAATTTTTTCATAAGAAAGAAAGTTTTAAATATTGACCAAACCCAGCATGATGGCTTTACGAACCATTCCGGCAATGTTGCGGGCTTCGAGTTTGAGCATGATGTTTCCACGGTGTGTTTCAATTGTTTTTTCTGACAGGCAGAGTTGTTCTGCAATTTCTCTTGTCGTTTTTTCCTGAACGATGAGCTGTAAAATTTCCTGCTCACGTTCGGTAAGTTCAATTTTATTTTTAATAGTTTGAGTTTCAAAGAAAACCTGATGGGTCTTAGGACTGAAATATTTTTCGTCATTTGAAACTCTTTTCAGGGCGTCTTCTATTTCATTTCTTCCGTCAATTTTCAGAAGATATCCATCAAATCCTGCATTGACAGATGACTTGATCGTAGCTGAATCAGAATGGCTTGTCAATGCAATTACCTTCATTTCGGGTTTTAATTGTTTGATCTCTGAAATGATCTCACGCCCGTCATGCTTTCCGAAATGGATGTCCAGCAATAATACATCAAAATCTTCTTGTTCCAACCGGTTTTTTAACTCAAAATAATTTTCAGCTCTAGTAACTTTCTCGACAAAATCAAAAGTTGACAAAAGCAATTCCAACCCATCCAACACCAGAAAATGATCATCGGCAATTACAATCTTCATGACTAAATTTTAGAACCTCCTAAAATTAGTCATTTTTGGTTTTAACATTTAATTAAATTCTTATCAAAATAAATATAATGTTCAGTATGGGAAATATCTGTCAGTTTATAACGAATCCGCTTTCCATTTGAAATCGTATTTTCTTCACATACCAATTTGTTTGAATTTAAACCTGCGGGAAAATAAACAGGCAGCTTAGCTTCGGAATTTAATTGGTTAAAGAAATACAACGGTTGAAAATCCACGTTAAGATCAGAGAGGTAAATCTCGGTTTTATCATTTGTTTTTAAATAATTCAATTCAAATTTCTCGGCTTCAACCGGTGGGAATCCAATATTAAAATTCTGATATTTTTGAAAACTTCCGGTCGGTTTAAAATCAAATTCAATTTTCCTGAATTCAATTTTTTCCTGTTGAATAGCTCGGGTTCCAAATTCATCCATAGAAGACAGAATATAAGTCCCGTCAGGCTTCCCGATTATCCATTCAAACATTTCACCGGAAGTCCCATAAGCTTCCATGGTAAAAAGCCAATAATTAAGGTCCGGCTCAAAATAAACCACCATTTCTCCCTGATGCCCCGGTTCATTTCCGGGAATCAGTTCATTTTCATATTCCCAAACCCAGGCCTGGGTGAATTTGATTTCCGTATTGTCCTTGGAAATGGTTTGTGTTTTCACACAAGATGAAAAAAACAGTAAAATCGGAATGAGAAATAGTGGTTTCATTTTTTAATTTAATTGGTACGTAAAATCTTCCTTAGAACTTCCCAATGCCTGAAAAACAGGATAATTCAATGTTATTGTCCCTTCATAATCTTTTGGCTTTTCAGGACTTGTAGCATCTGCCGGATACCCGATTTTTCCTTTTACTTTGATGATGGTTTTCTTTTCTGTGAATTGAATTATTTCAGCTTCCGCTTCGTGGGAAATCAATGTATTTATTCCGTTATTCTCAATGCTCATCATAGAAAAACTCATGGAAACGCCGCCCGTATTGTTCATTTTTGCTTTGATG
>CAZKOC010000014.1:0-12507 GCA_964554275.1 uncultured Weeksellaceae bacterium | reverse complement strand
TTGATGGGATGGTTTTGAGTCAAATCCTTTCCGGTAAAACCTATTAAAATGTTGTCCTGACCTTCTTCTCCGGCATTGATGGTAACAGCAATCGTTTCTTTAGTTGCGGTAATGCTTCCAAAGCCATTTTCAAACCGCTTGCTTAAATTTTCATCTCCCATTTCGATGTCAACTGATGAGCTGTTTTTGTCAATATTATTGACCTCTAATACATCAATTTCGTTTCCTGTAGCAGTTTCAAAAGCGGTTTCAATCAAAGATGCAGAAACTTCTTTTTTCTTTTCCTCTAATTTGTTGCAACTGAAAATCGCTATTCCAATTGCTGCGATTATTGTTAATTTTTGCATGGTTTTATTGTTTAAATTCAATTCTATATTTGAAACATTAAGCTTAGTAAACAACAATTTTCTTAAACCACATAGAAACAAAAGTTTACAAGATTGCGTGAGTAAGTTTTGAAGCAAAGCTTCAACTATGCTGCCTACGGCAGACTATGTAACCTATCACACACCTATTTTATCTAAACTAAAAACACTACGTGGTTAAATTATTATAAACTCTTTATTTACATTTTTCCAAAATCTGTTTTGCCAACTGAATAGCAACAGATTTATTTTTTTTTAAATCATTGCTCAAATCAGTCATGATCTGAAACTGAACGCCATTTTGAAGTACGGTTAATTCATTCGTAGCAACGTTCCACCGTGCTGCGTCACCCAAACCTTCTACAACACGGTAACCTTCCGAAATCTCTTTGAAAGCATCCAGCAAAACGTTCGAAGTTTCTTTTATCTGTTTGTCACTGATATTTTGATCTTTTGCTTTTTTCATGGCAGCGTGTGCATCTGCATCTTCCGAATTCCCTTCCGTAACGTCATTCAAGGCACCCCTTGCCAATTCCATTTCTTCTTCTGTTACGGCCTTGTATAAATTTTCAAATTGTGTCAAAGACATCGGCTTTATGTTTCTTATTACGACTGCATCCGGGACTTCCATTTTCATTTCTATGCTTGGAATGTAAGCGATACGTTTGTTTTTGAATTTATAGTGTACTTCATGATATTCTGGATTTTTCATTACTTTTTGATACTTGACATCCATCACGTCTTTGGAGAATCCGGTAGCTGTGATTATATCATTTTCATTAAAAATCTGATCGTATCGGGTTTGTAAGTCCAGAAGGCATTTGTTTCCGCCGGAAGCGTTCGGGTCTGCTTTCCTTCTGCTTTCAGCGTTTTCTATTGCACTTTCTAAATCAATTTCTTCTGAATTAGAGTCTGAATTATTTTTATCTGAACAAGACATAATGCTCAGCATAAAACTTAAGATGATCATAAAATTTGTTTTCATCTGTTTATATTTTTTAGCGTTAATCTTCAATTATCGGGACATTTGGTTTAGTTAAATCTTTGATGATTTCTACATCAGGATGATTTCCCGGATTGTCCTTATAATCATTATTGATATCGAGTAAATCTTCGTCAGCATCATTCAAATAAGGAACGTCGGGGCTCGGGTCATCTTCAATCAATGGCACATGTGGACCCGGGTCTTCCAGTAAATCCCACGGATCTTCCCATTCATTAGGCTTTACGCAAGTGAGCATTACGGGAATTTTATTGATACAATCTTCTTTAGTAGGAACTTCGATTGTTACTGTGAACAATCCTTCTATTTTCCCAGCATTGATCAACTGTACATCATAGGTTACATTCATAACAGACTCGCCAAAATATCCCCGGTACTTATTGGGCGCCACCTTAATCCATTTTACATGGGGACTATCCATCATAAACCTGGCCTGAAACGGCCTGGGAAAATTGATATTTCCAGATTGGGTTTTTCCTTGCAACATGGATTTAAACAAATTTGACTGCTGCCCATAACAAACATCACCCACTACAGTTCCGAATTGTACTTTCCATAGTCCATCCAAAGGCTGAAAATCCGGATTGAACGGATAAATCATAGTAAAACCATCTCCGCCGTAGAACCTGTCCAGTTCCGCGCGTGTCTTCTTTGTTTCAATATAGCGTTCCCAGTTTCCTTCAATTTTTCCGTCAACGACAATCGCGCTTTCGGGTAAACCTTCATAGTATCCATCCGTTCCTTCTATAATGTCATATTCATACGCATTGACCTCTGATAACTGGAATGTACACCCGTTCCCCATTTCACAGGTGGCAAGCATGAGTTTCTTTCCAAACAGGAAAGGTGAAAACATGAGGATAAAAAGTAATAATATTTTGGCTTTCATAATCTCTTTTTTATTGGTTAAAAATAAATTTGACCATTTTTATAGCTGTCTCCCGGCTTTTATCATCTTCCAGATTGGTTGTAATCGTAAAAGAAATTCCGTTTGCAAAAACATGCAAAGCATTTACAGGCGTTTCCCAATAAGCTGATTCAGCAACATTTTCCAGCTTTTCAATCTTTTGAATTTTGGCATTTTCGGCCAAGTTTTTAGCTTCGGCAATTGCCAGATCGGCATTGATGGTTTCATCTTTGGAAATTCTGTTGATTTCATTTTGAATGAATTCCTTCGATTCGAATTGTTTTTGGAAATCTTCTTTTGAGATTTTCTTGACCAATCCAATCCCTAGCGAGCTATACGCTTCCATCTTCAACTCTTTTCCATCAATAGTTTTAATAGATTTTTGCTCTCCGTTCGGCCAGCTGAAAAGAATTGTCCTTTTGGAAGTTTCAGGGGAAATGTTTTCATTGTAAACTTTAATTTTTCCCGCGTCAGTCCCTGCTATTTTTGCGATTTCTTCTTTGGAAACGGATTGTGGATTTTTCATGATTTCCACCAAAACTTTAGAATTAAACTCAGCAGGAACCTCAACGGTTTCAATTTTTTGTTTGCAGGAAATTAAAGAAAATAGCAAACAAAAATTCAGTATGATTTTTTTCATTTTTGGTGAATTAATGTTGAACTATTAATTTCTTTGCAAATTGTTTTCCCGAGACAGAATTTCCTTTGACTATGTAAATTCCATTTGGTAAACGTGAAATATCAATCTGATTTCCCGTTTTTTGCAAAACCAATTTGCCTGTCATATCATAAAGTTCAATCTGAAATTGTTCGATTGAATTCAGGTATAAATTGTTTTTGGCCGGGTTGGGATAAATTTGAACGTCAATTTTTGTCCATTCATATGTATTCAAATTTTCATCGGCAACCATCATCAAAATACTTTCATTTAGCGTAGTGTCATTTGAGAGCAAATAATTTTGATTAAACATTTCGCCTATGACATACACCCCGGAATTATTTTCATTTGACCCCACATTGAACTGACTTGTCAAAAGTTGTTGCGCTTGTGTGATCCCACACGAAAGGGCAATTAACAGAATAATTATTTTTTGCATGGATTTGATTTATTCGGTTACTTCATAGGTAATTACAATTCTTCTTATGCCCGCTTTTTCATAATTACCTTCCCAATTCAAGCAATGAACAGAAAGAGTATAGGATTTTTCCTGATTATTAACCAAACCACCGGAAGCAGCTGCATTAATTGTCTGCCACTGTGCTGCATTGGTAGTATTTATTCCAGCTATGAGAGATCCTGTTTGACTTGTATCTGTATGGCTGAGTAAGCTAATTGAAATTTCAGCCGTACTGTTGTCAAAATAAACTACTTTCATGTTTGTGATAACTGCATTGTCGGGAAGATAAACAGGGGCGTGCATGCGGTTAAACCCAGCAATCGTACTGTATACACCATATTGCGGATGAAAATCATCATTGTCGCCAGCAAGTGCGGCACCTGAAATGCTTAGGTATCTGGTCTTGGTTACCGGGCTTTTTCTTTCTATGGTTCCCTGTGCATCAACATACAATTCGCCGTTTCCGCTGCCTCCCAGGTAATCAAGCTGCAGTTTGCCGCCGTCTCCCCAAAAACTTCCGGTTTCATTTCCATTGACTGTTAAAGCTATTTTGAAATTGTTTTCATCTATGGAAATTCCCGTGCTTCCTTTTTTTAATTCTTTTGAAGTAAAAGCTGAATTGGCATAAGGAACCGATTTCATTTCGGAAGTCCCTAAAACAATATTTCCATTACCAGCATCTAACTCGGTTTTCAGTTTATATTTTTTACTCCAGTCTATGGAAGAAAAAATCCCTTGAGTTGGGGTACCGTTTCCGATTTCTGCGCTTACAAATCCGGCTGAATTAGTTTGAATTGAATGTGTTTCGGTATAGATTGAATTGTCGCTTCCAGTTTCCAAAATACTGAACCTCAAAGTCACATTTGTGTTTTCCATGGGTTCTCCATTGTTATTTTTAATTATTCCAGACCAATTAATCGTTTGGGAAAAAAGGGCAGAAGAAAAAATAAATGACATGATAAATAATATTTTTTTACTCATATTCATATTGTTTGATTTTTTGTGTTCTTTAATTTTTGATTTCATAATTAGTTGATTTGCTCATTTAAAGTTTAATAAATTCTACGCGTCTGTTCTGTGCTTTTCCGTTAGAAGTAGCATTGGACTCAATAGGTTCTGCTTCGCCCTTCCCATCAGTAATGATTCGTGAAGCATCAATTCCAAATTCATTTACCAACGCATTTTTGACAGAAATTGCTCTGTTTTTAGACAAAGTCAGGTTTGTGTCATCCGCACCATCGCTGTCTGTGTGACCAACAATTAAAATGTTTCCTGACGTAGATTTAATGGCTTGCGCGGCATTATTCAACGTAGACCAGGACTCTGCTTTTATTTTGGAAGAATTCACATCAAAATAAATCGTATTCGTTACGAATTTTCCATTTTTCATGCCGGCCTGTGCATTGGGTGCATCTGTTGCGATCCTCAAGTTGGTAATCAGTATGTTGACATTTTCCTGAAAATAAGTTTGCTGATGGAATCCCAGAACGTGCTGTCTACCGTTCAGGAATGCAGGAAGATCCTTGAAAAGTATTTTTTCATTCAGATGAACCGAAAGCAGATTTCCTTTTTTGGAAATTGAAATCCTCGCTTTTCTGTTACCGTGCTGATGCCAGTCGGTAAAGTAAACTTCAGTCTTTTCGTCTTCCAATAAATGACCGGAATCTTTTTTCAAATTCACATTTGCAACCCCGTTTTTCTGTGTTTGTGAATTGGGGGAGAAAGAAATTTCTGTGACATTGTCCAGATATGGATCAATAAGATTGGAAATCTGGTTTTTGTCTAGAAAACGCAGGGAAAAAGTTCCTGTGTTATCAGTTGATGACGGAATATATACATCGAATTCTACTGTAAAATCATTTGGCAGCACCCCTAAATTGTGGATATAGAAGTTGGGACCATTGTGTATTCTCATCCAGTTTTGTGAAAACTGGTATTCTACACTTAACGGCTCCTGACTTTTCCAGTTACTGGTATTGCCTGAAGAAAAATCATCAAAAAACAAAACCTTTTGTCCGGGAATGAAATCGAAATCTTCATATTTGGTAAAATCAGTTTCATCTTGCGAATTGGAATTACCGGAATTAGAAGAAGAATTACTTTTTTTATCCTTCTTTTTCTTTTCTTTTTTATCTTTCTTTTTGAAAATAGAATTAATTCCTTCTTCAATTTTATTTAAACCGCTATCAATCAATTCATCGGATTTCTGATTGACTTTATCCGTAGTTCTGTCTTTGACAGTCTCTGCAGGGTCTTTAATTTGTCCATTTGCATAATTATTTATGAAAAGGACACAAATTAAAAGCATTGTTATTTTTTTCATCTTTGAAATGGTTTAAAATTTCTATGACAAAATTGACCCAATGAGATTGAGGTTTTTTCAGGGAATATGTGGAAATTTAAACTCAGGGTTTTCCCTGATAGAGCCTATGATTTAAATTACGGGAAAATAAAAAGATTGAATTCCAGTTTAATTGAGTGTTATTTTCATAATTCATACAAAAAATTAAAATAGATTTTTTATATTTGCAGCCTCAAAAATGTAACTAATCGGGACGAGCTCCCAAAAATACATATACAAATGGCAACAAAAATCAGATTGCAAAGACACGGAAGAAAAGGAAAAGCATTCTTCCACATCGTAGTAGCAGACTCCAGATCACCGCGTGACGGACGTTTCATCGAAAAAATCGGCACTTACAATCCAGTCACTAATCCTGCACAAATCGAATTAGATGTTGATGCTGCGGTTTCCTGGTTACAAAAAGGTGCACAGCCAACCAATACTGCAAAAAACATCCTCTCTTACAAAGGAGCGTTGATGAAAAAACACTTATTGGGTGGAGTAGCTAAAGGTGCTTTTAACGAAGAAGAGGCTGAAAAGCGTTTCACTGCCTGGTTAGAAGAAAGATCACAAGCTGTACAAAATAAAAAAGAAGGTTTGGCAAAAGCGAAAGAAAATGCTAAATCGGCTGCATTGGAAGCTGAAAAGAAAAAATCAGAAGCACGTATAGCGATTGAAGAACCTGTTGCTGAGGAAGTTGAAACAGCTGTTGAAGAAGTCGAGGTTGCAGTTGAAGAGGTTTCAGAAGAAACTGCTCCAACAGAAGATGCAGCTCCAGCAGAAGAAATTGCTGCTGAGGAAACTTCAGAAGAAAAAACAGAAGAATAATTTTTAATTCGTCCGATGCAAAAGGAAGATTGTTATTACTTAGGTAAAATAACAAAAACCCACGGTTTTAAAGGGAATCTAATCCTGCATCTCGAAACAGACGAACCTGAATTATACGAAAATCTGGAATCAGTATTCATCGAAAAAGATGGAATGCTGGTTCCTTTTTTTTTCGAATTCGCACAGCCTTATTCCCAAGGGAAACTACTGGTAAAATTCGAAGATATTGCCCCCGAAGAAGCAGAAAGACTGGTTAACCGCCAAATCTATTTACCGCTTGAAACGCTTCCCGAATTAGATGGAACAGATTTTTATTACCACGAAATAACAGGATTCAAAGTAATCGATTCAAAACATGGTAAAATTGGTGAAATTCAAAGTGTGAATGACAGTGGGGCCCAGGCTCTTTTTGAAATCAGGTCAGCAAACAAAGAAATACTGATCCCTGTGGTTGATGAATGGATAAAGGAAGTCAACCGCGATGAAAAATTCATCAAAATCGAAACTCCTGAAGGGTTGATCGATTTGTAATTTGTAGTAGCTTCCCGGCTTCGTTGGAAGTTACAATTAATCAATCTTTATCGACTCCGCCACCATACATTTCATTTTGTTTCTTAAAAAAATCCTGTTGGTATTTTTGAAATGCTTCTTCCGTAATTTCTTGTCCTTTTGAAGGAGCTGTAATCTTTTGATTCGACTTATACGGCTCAATGTTCAAAGCAACATATCTACCCATTTCAATTTCACCATTTCCATAATCCACTACCGTTTCCATTTCAAGAATCAGTCCGGGCAAACCCCAAAACTTATCGGGGCCTGTTTTAAAATTTAATTTAGGGGAATACCAAGCTGTTACTTCCATTTTATCTTTTAATGTCGCTTTTGCTTTATAACAAGTCAAACCCAAGATTTCTTTTTTTTCTTTTGTAATTTTCCAGTCGATTTTGGGTAAAGAATCCTTAATCAGGAAATTTTTGTCTATAAATGTTCTGTCTTCAACCAACTGATTTGTCAAAGTATTCTTATACAATTTCCCATTTGGTCCAATTTCAATAATGACCATTGCTCCGGCAGTCATTGACTCTTCAGGCTGTGAATTGACAATCCTTTCAATTTTAATGAATTGAGATTCATTTTGGTCAATTATTAAATTGTAATAAGTATTGTTTGTAATAATTTTAACATTCTTTTCTTCCGTTTTGAAAGAGGGAATAATTTCATATTCCACTTTTAATTTTTCCTGTGCAAAAAGAATTGTTCCTAGAAAAATAAAAAGGATTTGAAGGAGTTTAAGTTGTTTCATAGGGTTATTTTTAATTAAAATTTTTCCGAGAGTAAATTTATTGTTTTTTCTTCGTTCCGAATTTACAAATCTATATTTGATTAAAGATATGAAGGGTCTGAAAAATACTTTCTGCTTAATACTTTGTACAATTATACTTTAAAAAAAGTAAATTTGCACCTTATTTCAGAAGTCAGATGGAAGAGGAAAAAAAATCGCTTAATTTTATTGAGCAAATAATAGAAGATGATATAGCCAATGGATTCGATAAAAGCAAATTGCGCTTTCGTTTCCCACCCGAGCCAAACGGTTATCTGCACATCGGCCATGCCAAAGCAATCTGCATCAATTTCGGATTGGGAGAGCGTTATAATGCCCCCGTAAACCTGCGTTTTGACGACACCAATCCTGCTAAAGAAGAACAGGAATTTGTAGATTCCATCCGCGAAGACGTAAAGTGGTTAGGGTTCAATTGGGCGGAAGAACGTTTTGCTTCCGATTACTTTCAATCTCTTTACAGTTGGGCACTCCAAATGATAAAAGATGGCAAAGCTTATGTAGATGACCAATCTTCTGAACTCATCAATGAACAAAGAAAAACACCTTTTGAACCCGGGATCGAATCTCCTTACAGAAATCGTTCGGTAGAAGAAAACCTGGAATTGTTTGAAAAAATGAAAAACGGTGAATTCCCGGAAGGGAGCCATGTTTTACGTGCTAAGGTTGATATGACTTCGCCGAATATGAATATGCGTGATCCTGTTATGTACCGTGTTTTACACAAGGAACACCACAGAAGCGGAGACAAATGGAAAATTTATCCTATGTACGATTGGGCACATGGAGAGTCAGACTACATTGAGGGAGTTTCACATTCTTTGTGTTCACTGGAATTTGAAAACCACCGGCCATTGTACGAATGGTATCTGAACCAGGTTGAAATCGAAAATCAGGAAATTAAACCTAAACAAAGAGAATTTGCGCGCGGAAATGTGAGTTATATGATTACGAGCAAGCGTAAATTGAAATTATTGGTGGATGAAGGAATTGTAAGCGGATGGGACGACCCGAGAATGCCGACGATCTCCGGCCACAGGAGACGTGGATACACACCGGAATCAATCCGTTTATTCTGGGACAAAGCCGGTGTTGCCAAACGTGACAATGTAATTGATGTTTCTTTGCTGGAATTCGCCATTCGTGACCATTTGAACAAAATAGCGCCACGTGTTTTTGCGGTAATTGATCCTGTGAAATTAATTATTGAGAACTACCCGGAAGGCAAAACCGAAATGTTGACCATCGAAAATAATCCGGAGGATGAAAGCGCAGGAGAAAGAGAAGTTCCGTTTACACGTGAACTCTATATTGAACGTGAAGATTTCATGGAAGAAGCTCCTAAAAAATTCTTCCGCTTATCTATCGGAAATGAAGTCCGGCTGAAAGGAGCTTACATTGTAAAAGCTACTCGTGTGGAAAAAGATTCGGAAGGAAACATTACTACTATTTTTGCAGAATATGACCCTGAGTCTAAAAGCGGGAGCGGTTCAGAGGCAAGCATGAGAAAAGTAAAAGGAACGCTTCACTGGGTTTCGGCTACTGAAAATTTACCAATTGAAGTTCGTTTATATGACAGGTTGTTTACGGTGGAATCTCCTGATTCGGAAGGTGACGGCGATTTTCTGAAATTCATCAACCCCGATTCCATGAAAATTATAAACGGATTTGCAGAACCTTCTTTGAAAAATGCCAAATCGGAAGACAAATTCCAGTTTCAGAGAATCGGTTATTTTACACTTGACAAAGATTCGACTGAAGAGAAATACATTTTTAACCGAACCGTCGGATTACGTGATACCTGGGCAAAGGAACAGAAAAAATAGATTAAAAAAACCAGCCCCCGGGATTTCAATTCCGGGGGCTGGTTTTTTTATATCGAATCAGAATTTAATCCAATGAATTAAGAAGTGTTTGCAATGCCGGTACGGTTCCGGGCTGTACCTGAAGATTGAACACGTCATTACCGGCAACGGTAACATGCTGCGAAGCAAATTGTAACTTCCCATCTACTAATGAAATAGCAATGATTGTCCCGGTTGCTCCTGTGGCGATGCTGTTGTCATACGTTTTCAACGCGTCACCCTCCAATGTTGTCAATGCGGCGACAGTCGTATATTGATCCAATGCAAAGAATATTTTAGTGTCTGTATAATGAGATACATTGGTCACTTTTACCTTGAATTGGGTTGGTGTTTCCCCTACGAATTGGGAAAACGCATCGCAATTGCTCCACCCTCCCATGATGCTCCATATCGTAAATTCACCGTTTGCTCCGGCATCCTCGTCAAATGTCAATTCGGACTGGCCTAGCCCCCATGAAAGTACAGGTCCCGCCGGTGTGGTTTGGCTGGCTCCAACAAAATATTGCATAGAGTTTTCATATCCTGTAGCATCAGTTTGATAAGGTAGAATTGCCTGAACCCCGTTTAGATTTTGAACGCTTCCATTGGCATCGGTCACACGCAGCCAAAACATCCCACCGGAAACAAGCGAAGCGTCACCCGCAAATGTCTGAATGTTTTGTGCGATCATGTCTCCTCTCCTGAAAATTTCAATTAATTCCACATTATACGGCGGAATGGATGTTCCTCCTCCGCCGCCGCTCAACGAATTAAGCGGAAACACCAAGCGGATTCCCTGAGGGCCTTCTAGTATGGTATCTGCATCCGCAGTTAAAATCTGAAAACGGATGGTATCTGATGAAATGCTGTCATGCAATTCATCAAAATTCGCAAAGTCTATATCATAAATCGGGGTGAACAACCCTTCATCATTTGTACACTGATAAAAAGTAAAAATGGAAATAAGGAAAGCGGTTACGAGTGTTATTGATTTGAATTTTTTCATTTTAAATAAGTTTTTCTCTCTTTTGACGTATTTGTTAATAAATGGTTGCGTGACATTCTGTTAAACCTCTGTATGCCTGAAACAATCAATAACATGGTCATTGATCAAACCTGTTGCCTGCAAATGCGCATATACAACGGTACTTCCCACGAATTTGAATCCTCTTTTTTTCAGGTCTCTACTCAATTTATCTGATATTTCAGTTGTCGGTGGCACTTCTTTCAGAGTCTTTCTTTTTTCATTTACGGATTGATGGTTTACAAATCCCCAAATATAATCCGTAAAGGAACCAAACTCTTCCTGAACATTCATAAAAGCCTGGGCATTGGTTACGGTCGCTCTTACTTTCAATTGATTCCGGATGATTCCCTCGTCTTGTAATAACGACTGAATCTTTGCTTCATTGTATTCGGCAATTTTTTTATAATCGAAATTATCAAATGCTTTTCTGAAATTTTCTCTTTTTCTGAGAATGGTGATCCAGCTCAAACCGGCCTGAAAGGTTTCAAGAATCAGGAATTCAAACTGTTTTGCATCATCTTTTACCGGAACGCCCCACTCTTCATCATGGTATTTTATGTATAGTTCGTCCTTTCCAACCCAGCCGCAGCGTATTTTTTCCATAGATTATTAAATCTTAAGTAAATGTATATAATTTTCAATAAAAAAACCGTGTCTTTTCAAACACGGTTTATATCAATTGTTAATTCCTTTTTTAATAATTGAAGAATTCTCTTCCTGAAAAATGGAAATTGCTTTCGATGATTGCATTTTCATCACTGTCAGAACCGTGAATGGCATTCGCCTCGATTGATTCCGCATATTTGTTACGGATGGTTCCTTCCGCAGCCTCTTTCGGGTTTGTCGCTCCGATTAAATTACGGAACTCTTCAATTGCATTGTCTTTTTCTAAAACGGCTGCAACGATAGGCCCTGAGATCATGAAATCTACCAGGTCACTGAAGAAAGGACGTTCTTTGTGTACTGAATAAAACAATTCAGCATCTCTTCTGGAAAGCTGCGTCAATTTCATTGCTTTGATTCTAAATCCTGCATTTGTAATATCTGCTAAAATATTTCCGACATGCCCGTTTTTTACGGCATCGGGTTTAATCATTGTAAGGGTAATTTTTCCTGACATTTTCTGTTTTTATTTGAGCGGCAAAAATAGTCAGAAATTGCTGAAAGTAAAAAGGATAAAAGTAAAAAGATTGTTAATCTCTGTAAATCAAAGGCGCAAAGCGTGATTCATTGAAATCTGCTTCTTGTTCATATCTGGAAACGATTTCACTTTTGCGGTCATTTATTTTTAACACTTCAACAAATATGGGTTTTTCATTTTTAGGATTGAATAAATTATGGATGTAGATCTCATAAAATTCATTTCCCAAATAACCATCCGTCACAAATGTTTTAGTGGATTGGCGGGCACCAGCCAGCAGTGTCTTATAAGGTTCTGATCTTTCTACTTCGCCTAAATTCAAAAATTTACCCAAATAGGTTACTTCTCCATTTTTGATTTCATAGGTTTTGATGTTTTTATCCTTGAAAAGCCGGATTTCATAACGTAAATCATCCTGTAGCAGAGTAAATAAAACAATTTCATCTACAGGAAATATTGGGTTATTTATTTCCTCTTGAGCCATAATGGGGTTCAGAACAGAAAGAAAAAAGATGAATATGAATAGTTGTTTCATTGGTTAAAATTCGTTTCAAATATACAACAAGTATGATTTATGTCATATCAAATTTC
>CAZKOC010000013.1:7127-22159 GCA_964554275.1 uncultured Weeksellaceae bacterium | reverse complement strand
TCATATACTGCTGCGTATCCGTCTGTTGTATTAGTAAAATCACAATTAGTGTAATAGGGATAATATGCATTAATCACTATTTGTGGGATATCTTCCAGCATCAGGTTGCTTAAATGGGCTACTGCAATTTTTTTTCCGTTTGGGGATGTTTTTAAATACCCGCGCGAATTAACCGGATAAACCCTTGGGTCTATGTATGGTCCGATCTGACTGATTACAGGAGTCATATTTAGACCTTCATCTGAGACATAATATGCGTAAAATTTATCTTCAAAATGTGTAATTACCCAAAAGTCTTGATTGTTTTTATGGGTTACGGCAGTAACTTTTTCTGAAGTCAGATTCATTAAATTATTAGCATCGTTATCATAAGGCAAAACATCTCCCAATCCATTTTCCAAAGTTAAATCTACCAAATAGTAATTGAATCCTTTGTTTACATCAGAGGGGAACTCGGGAGTCGCTGCATCATCAGCTCCTACAGTAAAAATATAATACAAATCAGGATTGCCCGGATAGGGCACAATTATACCGGATTGGGTGCTGGATGAGTTTCCTAATAAATTTTGCCCGTTTGGCATAACGGAGTGGTGGCGATTATAAACCAGTGTTCCATCTGTGTAAAAGAGTAAGTTTCCGTCCGAATCTGAAATAGAAGCGCATCCCTCTATCGTATTCAGAGCTCCATCATATACAACTTGAGGAGACCCGGAGGTGAAATCCAATCCCGCATTGAATCCAAAATACCAATGTGCCGATTCTAACTGAGAATATGCAGTCTGCTGAAATACAATTATTAACAGAAATAAAAGAATTTTTTTCATTTAAGTTTTAGTAGAGATTTTTTGGTAGAATAAATATACACACAATTTTTATAACTTTTTAAAAATACATTAAATATCTAAGAAAATGACTATGAAGAGATTGCCTGCCAAATATGTATTGATAAAGCTTACAAAAAAATAAAATCTAAGCATTAAAAAAATGCTTAAATTTCTCCTTAAAAAATCACGACCATGAGAAACTTTTTATTTTTTCTACTTTTTATTCCACTAACCGTGAAATCTCAATATGGTGTTCTAGACACATCTTTTGGGAACGAAGGTATTGTAATCAATGATAATAATTTGCCTGATGATGTCCACGGCAAATGGAGTTTAGCCATGGCACTTGATATCAATCAAAATATTTATACAGCAACAAATTATAATTACAATTGGGATTTAACCGGGTATAATGACAACATACTGGTTTCAAAATTCAACTCAAATGGGCAACCGGATGGTTCTTTTGCCGAAAACGGGTATAAGAAAATAAACATAGAGGAC
Source organism: uncultured Weeksellaceae bacterium (assembly GCA_964554275.1). GTDB lineage: Bacteria > Bacteroidota > Bacteroidia > Flavobacteriales > Weeksellaceae > Moheibacter. The sequence goes on along the minus strand of CAZKOC010000013.1, from coordinate 20,831 downwards.
GGTTTGATATTCGTCTATGATATGCTGATGTCCTATGATAATTATTTGTACCTGGTGGGAGGAGTTTTTCTGAATTCAAATAATGAAAGAAAGATGATGGTTATAAAACTGGATCCTGACGGAAATTTTGTTCCTGATTTTGGAAATAATGGCATGCTACTTATTTCTTTCGAAAGGGGAGTTAGCGGGGCGAAAATTTATGAAAACGCTCAGGATGAATTGATGATCGCAGGACATTATTATCGTAATGACACTTCAAATCCGGGTCTGTTGGTGATGAAAATAAATACTGACGGAGAGCCTGTTTCTTCGTTTGGGAATGCCGGATTTATTACTCATAGCTATTCCGGTTTTGATGTGATGAGAGACCTGAAATTGTATGAAGACGGAGGGTTTCAGGTTTTGGATTTTAGTTCGGATAATATGCTTGATTATAATTACGTTCTCATAAAATTTAATTCTGATGGTACGTTGGATACGTCATTCAATCAGACAGGCTCTAAGGTAATTCCTCTTTCCAATGATAACCTGTATGACTTTAGCTCAATTGAGCTGAAATCCAATGAAAATATTCTTTATTCCTTAAATGGATTCGACGGCAGTTCTTATTTTATGAAATTAACTGAATATCTGCCCAATGGGGATATCAACACCGGATTTGGAAATAACGGGACAACCTCAACTTATTTGGACGACAGGCTTACGGGTTCCTATTTTCAGCTTCAAAGAACATTTGTTCTTACGCCCGATAACCAGCATATAATTCAAATTGGCTATGCTTTTCAAAATAATGAGAATCTGGCGCAATTTGCTTTAGTCGCATTTGACGGGTCAGGACATTACGACAATCAATTCGGAACAAATGCAGTTACCTTATCAAAGATACATCCGTCTCAACATGACGAACCAACAAAAGCTCTTTTTATGGATAATGATCGTTTGCTGGTTCTAAATGGAACTCACCTGAGCCTTGCCTGTTATAAAATTTATGAGGGACTCTCAGTAGAAGATATATCAGTCGATTCAAAAATTCAAATTGCTCCGAACCCCACCTCCAATTCCTTTGTTATAAATGGATTGAAAGGAAAAAACAATCAAATTCAAATTTTAGATTTATCGGGTAAATTGATTCAGGAATTTAAATCTGTTCAGGATAACCAAAGAATAGATTTAAGGGCAATTTCAAAAGGAACCTATCTCCTTAGAATTAAATCAAACGGTAAGGCTGAAAGCAAGAAATTAATTGTAAAATAATTCTAACTTCTAATTCCTGATTTCTAACTTCTAAATTTTAACTTTGCCTAAAATTAAAAATAATGCTAGTCGTATCTGCTATTCAGGAAAACAAAGAGAAAGTCATAGAAGGACTTAAAAAAAGAAATTTCAAACACTTGGAACTGGTTGGCGAAGTCTTAAATGTAGATGAACTTCGCCGCAAAACTCAATTCGAGTTAGATACAGTTTTGGCAGAATCGAATAAGTTATCCAAAGAAATCGGTCAATTATTCCAGCAAGGAAGAGCAGATGAAGCTAACGCACTGAAAGAAAAAACGGCTGAGCAAAAGTCTCAAATCAAAGAACTGCAGGATTTATTGGAAAAATATGAGGAAAGCTTAAAAACGCTTCTTTATCAAATCCCAAACATCCCACACGAAAGCGTAGCTTTCGGAACAAGCGCGGAGGACAATGAAACCGTATTCTCAAACGGCGAAGCTATTCCCAAATCAGACGCATTACCACATTGGGAAATTGCAAAAAAATTCAATCTGATTGATTTTGAATTAGGTGTTAAAATCACCGGAGCCGGGTTTCCTGTTTATCTAGGAAAGGGGGCGAGGCTGCAGCGCGCACTGATTCAATACTTTTTAGATAAAAATACCGAAGCGGGTTATACCGAAATCATTCCGCCTTTTGTGGTAAATGAAGCATCAGGCTACGGAACCGGACAGTTGCCGGACAAAGAAGGGCAAATGTATTTTGTAAACGAAGACAACCTGTATTTAATCCCTACATCTGAAGTTCCGGTTACAAATATTTACCGTGATGAATTGTTGAACGAGTCTCAGTTACCGGTTAAAATGACGGCTTATTCACCCTGTTTCCGCAGGGAAGCGGGAAGTTATGGGAAAGACGTTCGGGGCCTGAATCGTTTGCATCAGTTCGAAAAAGTGGAAATCGTGCGAATCGAAAAACCTGAGAATTCCTATGCAGCTTTGGAGGAAATGGTAAATCACGTAAAAGGATTGCTTGAAGATTTAGAGCTGCCTTACCGAATTTTACGCTTATGTGGCGGTGACACAGGATTCGCTTCCGCCCTGACTTATGACTTCGAAGTATTTTCTGCGGCACAGGAAAAATGGCTGGAAGTAAGTTCTGTTTCTAACTTCGAAACTTTTCAGGCAAATCGTTTGAAACTGCGTTTCAAGGAAAATAATCAGAATCGCCTTTGTCATACGTTGAACGGAAGCGCGCTGGCATTGCCAAGAATTATGGCTTGTATTTTAGAAAATCATCAGCAGGCGGACGGCTTAATTAAAATTCCGGAAAAAATCCGTCCCTATACCGGATTTGAATTTATTTCATAAATAAAAAACCGGGAATTTTCGAAAGAAGATCCCCGGTTTTTGAAATAGATTAATACATACTATTTTAATTGATGGTTATTGTGGATGATGGGCGTTAACAATTCCATCATATTATCTCTTGTAATCAGGGAGTTGATTTGTTCCATGTGACGCATATGATGCAAGTCAGATCCGGTAAAATCAATCATATTGTTGCGAAGAAGCCAAACAGCAGATTCGTGAACATCTTTACCATAATAATTTGTAAGAGAAATCATATTTAACTGGAATAGACAACCTGCGGTTTTTAGTTGTTCATAGGCTTCTAAATCCTGATGAAATGATTTATATCTTTCCGGATGTGCTAAAATAGGGACAAAACCTTTTATCTGAATTTCAGCAATGATTTCAAATAAATTCACGGGTGGTGCCAAATAAGACATCTCTATTAAAATTTTGTTGTCCTTAATAGGCAGTAAATCTTTTTTTTCAAGTAATTTTTGAAAATTCTCATCAATCATATATTCGGCTGAAACACGTATGCTTATATCATTGAGAGTTGATGTTTGTTGAACGGTCGAATTTAATTCATTGTATGTTGAAATTATTTTTTCATTCGAATTTTCCCAAACACCTTCAATCACGTGGGGAGTACAAATGAAATTTCTGATACCCAATTTATACATATTGGTCAATAGTTCAAGCGAATGTCCCATTGTTTTGGCCCCATCATCTATGCCCGGTAAAATGTGGGAATGGATGTCTATGTAATTTTCATTAAAATAATTTGTAGGAGGATTAGGTTGTTTCTTAGGTCTAAATAAATCTATAATCATTTTTAAGTTATTAGATGGTTTCTTTTCTGCTATGACAAATAATATACCAAAACAAAATACAATTGTTTGACACGAGAATTATTTTTGGTCACATAGTGCTAAGTTAAAATAAATCAAATGATTATAATATAAAATATATTAAAAAGATAGATTTTTAAAGTTGGAAAACTTATAGGAATAAATAAACCCGTAGTGAATTAATTCATTACGGGTTTATTTTTGTAGCGAGAACAGGACTAACGCTACTTTATCGTAGTTAATTTTACTTTTTCGTAATTTATTTTAATTTCTTTTCTGTAAAGGTTTTTAGCGTGATTTGAAAAAATTAAGATAAACTAAATTTTACTAAACTAAAGTAAATTGTCGGGAATATGTCGGGAAGATTTTATACATTAGCGTAAAATTAAATAAAGAGGTGGCAAGTGTAAAATTTAATGTCCTTACAAAGAGTAATCCGTCAAATCTGAATGTAAGATTTTATCACGGTAGGAAGATTGACTGTAATGCTCAATCTCATATCCTGATTGACCCGAAATTATGGAGCAATAAATTACAAGGTTTAAAGCCATTGACAGACACAAAAACCAAAGAAGAATATCGGATCAAAATTCAGGGGGTTAAAAGTGAAATTGTCAAGTGTTTTAACCGGGATTATGGAAAAGGATTGCTCATTAATTCTAAATGGTTGTCCGGAATTATAGATAGCTATTATAAAAGACCTTTAGGGGCAAATGACTATACAAGTTTCTTTGTTCCGTTCGTTGATAAATATGCTCAGGATTCGGAAAATAGGATTAATCCCAAAACGGGTAAGAAAATTTCAGAGCGAACAATTCAGAAATACAAAACAACTCTTAAACAAATTGAAGAGTTTGAAGCTGAATACAAATTAAAACTCAAAATAACCGATATAAACCTCGAATTTCATAAAAAGTTTACTTCTCATCTGAAAATAAAGCATAAGTATTCAAATACTTTAATTGAAAAAATCATTAGCCAAATTAAGGGATTTATAAGGGAAGCAAAAGAAATGGGTTATGAGACAAACCCGGAAGTGGAGAGTAAGAAATTTACATTTTCACGGGATGAAACAATAGACACCTATTTGAATGAAAATGAAATTGACCTCATCTATAATTTGGATTTATCCAATAATGAAAGTTTAGATAATGTCCGGGATTTATTCGTTATCGGACTTTGGACTGGATTACGTATTTCCGATTTAAAAAGGATTAATCAATTCCATTTCTCAAAAAATACAATCGTTATTTCCGAAACAGAAAAGACGGGTTCAACGGTGGAAATACCGATTCATCCACAAGTAAGAGCTATTTTAAACAAACGAAATAATAAATTGCCTCGAATTATTTCAGAGCAGAATTTCAATAAATACGTAAAAGACGTTTGTGAGGAAGCGAAAATAAATGAAATGACTTTGGGAAGCATTAGAAAACCTCAAATAAACAGAAAGGAAAAAGGATATTACCCGAAATACAAACTCATTTCGAGCCATACAGCAAGACGTTCATTTGCTACAAATCATTACGGGAAAATTGATGACAGGACAATTATGGCAATTACAACGCATAAGAGCCATTCTCAGTTTATGAAATACATTAAGACCACTCAAAAAGAATACATTGACAGACTGGCTAAATATTGGGAGGAACAAGAGGAATTGAAAAATGCTAAACCTGTTCTTAAAGTAGCAAACTAAATTTTTATTTGCCGGATTACGTTATTTTACCGTACTTTGTGAGTAGATATAAATACTGTAAATGAATACCTTTCATTTCTCAGATATTGAATTCAAGGAATTCAAATCTGAACTAAGGAAAATGATAAGGGAAAGCGTTGAAGAAGTATTACAAAGTAGGAGTATTATTTCCCAAACTCAAACGGGAAATTCAGAAGTAGCATCAGAAGAATTAAGTAGCAATGGTTTTCCTCAGGAGAACAAAGAACAATTTCTTACCCGACAGGAGGTAAGCGAATTGCTCAGAGTTTCATTTGTAACATTGAACAACTGGAAAAATTCCGGTAAACTGAAACCTTATAGAGTAGGCGGTAAAAGAGTGCTTTATAAGTCAGAGGATGTTTATGCTTTTTTTAAAGATGTATAATTATGAAGAAATCAAATTCAAACATCGGAAAAACGAAAGGAGGTAGGAAAGTCGGCTCGACTAACAAACTTTCTCAGGAAGCCAAAGAATACTTATTGGAAGTATTCGGAGACGATTTGGCTAATTTAAACAAGTATATGGCTCATATAACAATAGATGAGCGATTTATTGCGCTAAAGCCGTATGCTAAGATTTTAACTACCGGAAATGATGAGGTTTCCATTGAAACCAAAAAAATCATTTTCGATAATTTGCTCGAACATTTCAAGAGGTTGAAATTTTACATTGCTCAACTTCCTGCGGAAGAAAGAGCAACGGAATTAAGGCAATATCTTTTTTGTTTGGACAAAGAGCAAATTGAGGAGGTATTTAAGTCCTTAAAGTAAGTTTTTATCTTTTACAGAACTACCATTTTGTAGCAATGCTCCTTAATGGTAGTTTTTATTGTTAGAATTTTATCTAAATTACTTTTATTCTACAGAAAAAGAAAAACATCATTATTTTTATAACTACAAAATTGAAAGTAGAATGGACGATTGCGATGAAAAATAAAAAAGAATATATAAGAGACAAACGTTCTCCAATTCCTTCAAGTGAGAATATTTCTAAAGTAATGAGTAAAAATAAAGGGAAAAATACTAAACCAGAATTACTATTGAGAAAATTGCTTTGGGAAAATGGATTGAAAGGATATAGAATACATCCTAAAAATATCCCGGGTAGACCAGATATATGCTTTATCTCTAAAAAGGTGGCCATCTTTGTTAATGGTTGCTTTTGGCATAGATGCCCTCATTGTCAATATAAATTACCAAAGAGTAATATAGATTTTTGGAAAGCTAAATTTGAAAGGAATATTTCGAGAGATAAGGAAAAAACAGAACAATTAGTAGAATTAGGTTGGACTGTTATTACAGTTTGGGAATGCAAGTTGAAGAACCAGGAGCTTGATAGAACGATTCATTCCATAATTGATAAAATATCAGCAAAATAAATAGGCAATTCATATTCATTTAAAATATAATTGTATTTTTGGACAAATTCTGACCAAAAAAACATGAAAAAAACAATATCATTTGGAGAACATCTTAGGTCTTTAAGAGAGGCTCAGGGACTTACATTAAAATTAGTATCAGAAAGAATAGGGATCGATATTTCCTTGCTTGCAAAAATTGAGCGTAATGAGAGACAAGCAAATAAAAATGTGATAAAACAAATTGCCAACTTTTTCAGATGTGATGAAAAGGAACTACAAGATACTTTTTTAAGTGATCAGATCGCGTACAAAATTTTGAATGAGAGTGCTGATATAAATGTATTGAAAGTTGCTGAAAAAAAGGTCAAATACCTAAAAACTGTTAACAATGGAGAATAAAATAAAGGTTGTAGAATTATTTGCAGGTGTTGGTGGTTTTCGCTTGGGACTTGAAGGTTGGAACGGAAAGTCTGCAGTATCCAATTATAAAAAAACATTAGCTTCTAACTATGAGGTGGTTTGGAGCAATCAATGGGAGCCTGCCACAAAGATACAACATGCATCAATGGTATATGAGAATAGATTTGGTAAAGAAAATCATAGTAATAAAGATATTGCAAGTGTTGAAATTTCTGAGATCCCTGATCACGATATGTTGGTTGGAGGGTTTCCTTGTCAGGATTATTCGGTTGCAACTACCTTAAAGAATTCAAAGGGACTTATTGGTAAAAAAGGAGTGTTGTGGTGGTCGATCCACAGGATCCTATCAGAAAAGCAGAATAGACCCAAATATCTATTTCTTGAAAATGTCGATAGGCTTTTGATTTCTCCATCAGGACAAAGAGGAAGAGATTTTGCCATTATACTTCAAAGTCTCAATGAATTAGGGTATGTAGTGGAATGGCGTGTGGTCAATGCTGCTGATTTCGGTATGCCTCAAAGACGTAGGAGGGTCTTTATCCTTGCTTATTTAAAAGGAACGAATATATACAGAGATATCACATCGAGTGAACCAATAGAGTGGGTCTTAAAAGATGGGGTTTTAGCAAATTCATTTCCAGTAACAATAGATACTTCTGTTCATCCGCATGAATTTGAACTTCAAGGTGATATTGTCCATATCTCTGAGAACTTTAATAAAAATGGGAAAAAGGGAATGTTCGAAAATTCAGGTATAATGATCGATGGTAGGATAACGACCATCAAAACATCACCGGACTATGATGGTAAGAGTATTGTCCTTGGTGACCTAATTCAGAATGGAGAAGTGACTGATGATTTTTATATTAATGATGAGGAATTGGATAAATGGATCTATTTAAAAGGTTCTAAGAAGGAAATTCGTAAAAATTCACAGGGATTTGAATACCATTACAGTGAAGGTGGAATGATATTTCCCGACCCTTTGGATAGACCATCGAGAACGATCATAACAGGAGAAGGGGGTAGGTCTGCATCAAGATTCAAACATGTTATTCAAACCCAAAAAGGATATAGAAGATTATCACCTATTGAACTTGAAAGGTTGAATATGTTCCCAGATGATCATACTAAATTAGAGGGGATATTAGACACAAAAAGAGCTTTCTTTATGGGAAATGCCTTGGTCGTTGGCGTTATTGAAAAGATAGGAACAACCTTGATTAAGAAAATTCAAAACAGTGAAAAGGAATGGCAGGTTACCTATTCAGCCTAGATAATGAGGAGTCTCTAATAGATTGCATAAATAGAGGGATTTATTCTACAAAGCTATCACGACCATCTAATAGCTGGAGTATAAACCATGAAGGTACGTTTGCGGATTATTCTTCCATGAAAGAAGGAGATAATATATATTTCTTCATAAAACGAAGGATATATGGGATAGGCACATTGGTCAATATCAATGGTGAGTGTAAGTTTCTAAATTATCCCAATGCAGACATTCCAATAGTACAGAATTATAATGATATACAGGAGTCGATCCTATTTGATATCGGGGGTAGTTCAAGTGTGAATCATAGATTCTTATGTACTTTTAAGCCTTTCCCTATCTTTTTTAGAAATGGGATCGATATGGATGAGGTACTTTCATCTGCACCAGAACAATTTAAAATACTAAGAGCATTTTGGAAACTTAGTTTCATTAAATTTACAGATGATGAAAATCAAGCCTTTAAAAATATTCTTTTGAGAAGAAATTTATTTGCTATAGAGAATCCAAATAATGATAATTCTTTTCCTAGTGAGTATCTTCAATTTCATGAACAAATACGAATAAAGACCCAAGGAAACGAAAATTATAAATTGAGGATCGCTCCTTTTCTAAATACTATAAATAATTTGGAAGGAAGCATCCGCCATGAAATGGCGATAGAGGCAGCGTTGATCTATCAGATCTCAAACCTGCACATTCCCACCATAGAGATCTTTGGTGAGTGGGACTATTTATCGCATCAAGTTATTGCATCTCCTTTCAAGCCGATTGATTACATGGATAAGATGGATATCTTTGGATATAAATTTGTTCCTAATCAGAAACCTACTGTTTCTAATTATTTGGTAATAGAAGTTAAAAAGGGTATCGTTGAGTCTCAAGATATTTTACAATTAATGAAATATGTTGACTGGATAAAAAGTGAGTATGCTAATGATGATTATAGTATCATAAAATCTTATATGGTAGGATTTGATTATACACCAGATGCTTTAAGAAACCATCAGGAGCTAGTAGAAAGAAAGTTTATCCAAGGAGTTAGGCCTGCAAGGGCGGCTGAATGGAGAGATGTTACACTTGTTAGCTATAGATTCAATGGTCAAAGTAACCTACTTGATTTTAATGTCGTTAGGGAAGTCATTGATAGATAATAAATAAACATTAAGGATGATTTTGAAGTACGATCCTAAAAATAAAAACTCTGTAATAGAGTATGCTAAATTACTCAAAGGTAAATCCTTGAGAAATGTTTGTGCTTCTGAGATACTAGAACACCATTTTTCAGGTAAGGGCAACTTTGGTCAAATACTTGAAAAATATTATTTTGGTTATGATCCAAATTCTAGATCAGAAGCTGATTTTTCTGAGATAGGAATGGAGTTGAAGAGTTCACCTTTAAAGCAATTAAAAAATAAGGAATATCGTTCAAAGGAACGACTAGTTCTTAGTATCATTGATTATTTGAAGATCGTTGAACAAAATTTTGAAGAAAGTGATTTTTGGAGAAAGAACACGAATTTACTTCTCATTTTTTACCTACATCAAGCAGGAGTTGATGTTTTGGATCTCGTGATCAAATTAGTTGACGAATGGAACTTCTCAAATATAGACTTGGAGATAATCAAAAAGGATTGGGAACTTATCAAGAAAAAAGTTGCTGACGGAAAAGCACATGAGCTTTCAGAAGGAGATACTTTTTATCTAGGAGCTTGTACAAAGGGGGCTAATGCAAGTTCGATCAGGCAACAACCATTTAGTACGATTCCGGCCAAGCAAAGAGCATATTCTTTAAAACAAGGTTACGTTAATCATATCATTGCTTCAATTGCGGGAGAATCGAAAGAGGTCTATGGAAAATTGATAAAATCTTCTACCGAGGCGAAAAAAAGAACACTTGAGGAAATTGTCATTTCCAAATTCGAACCGTATTATGGTAAAACGGTAGACGAGATCATGAGTTCGACAGGTATTCAACTGAATACGAATGCAAAAAGTTTCTATGCAAATCTTACGAAGGCCATTTTAGGGGTTGAGCTTGACAAGGAGATAGAAGAATTTGAAAAAGCAGATATCATTGTAAAGACCGTAAGATTAAAAGAGAATAATTTACCAAAGGAAGATATATCGTTCCCAACTTTCAAATACGAAGATATCATATATGAAGACTGGGAAGATTCAGATTTTAAAGATATCTTGGAACATAAGTTTCTTTTTGTGTTCTTCCGGTTCAAAGGTCAAAAACTGATGTTGAAGAAAGTGAAGTTCTGGAACATGCCTTATAATGATATTTTGGAGGTCGAAAAAGTTTGGGCGAGAACAAAAGATATTGTCTCAAATGGAGAAATTGTACAGAGGGTAAGAAAAAGAGTTCGCTATACCAATTTCCCGAACAAAACATTTAGTTCGATATCGCACGTAAGACCACACGCAAAAAATGCTGCAGATACTTATCCTTTGCCTGTGAGGGATAAACTGACCAATGCAACAGAATATACAAAACACTGCTTCTGGTTAAATAATACTTATGTAAGAGATGAGATTTATTTGAAATAAACATATAAGAAACATACACTCTTTAAGACTTCATCTAATAGAATCCAATACTCCAGTAAATTTTCAGAAAAACGGGCAAAACCGAAAAAATGGATGCAAAAGAACAAATGATTTATTTTGTGGGAGATACATAGCACTTGAATAAGAAGAAATAACTACTACTTTTTAATCTAATTAGATGTAGTATATAAGTACCAAAAATTAGATTTTACTTTCTTTATTTTTCCCAATTCTCCAAAAACTACACAAAATTCCCCAAAAATGTAATCAACACCGTACCAATAGAGGAAATACAATTATCCAAATAATAATTAGGAACCGCCGTTAAGTACCCTAAACATATAAGAAACATACACTCTTTTAAGACCTCATCTATTACAGAACAATACACCACAATACCAATTTTCAGAAAAACGGGCGGAAAAACCGAAAAAATGGGCGCAAATGATAAAAAGATACCTAATTAAACACTATAATAAGACACTAACTAATGCTATACATAAATAACTATTCACATAACTGCCGGAACTATCCATATAAGGAACTACACAGGGCTACTTATCTACTCAAATACCATTCAAACCGGGCAAGGTATTTCTTATCCGCAGAGCAAATTTTTAAAATTAGTTAGTGGAAAACCAACTATTATTAGTAAAATATGCTTATAGTATTACAGAAAGGTATGTATTTGTAACAAAATTGGAATATGCCAAAGAGAGAAAGCAGGAAAGTGAGACTTATTTATTACCGTGTAACTAAATTAGACGGTAAGTTTGTGGGCAGTTTTTTACTTGTTACTTCTTTATGCGATTTTTTATCTATATCACGTAATACTTTTTACAAGAGGAAAAAAGAGGGAGGAATTTCTTATTTGCGTGGGTATATATAATTTCGGAAGAAGAATTATATTAATCCAATTTACATGAAAGTGTAGCAATATTGTAACTATTATATAGGTTATTTGTTGCGTATTATGAAAATCATGTCTTTTATATTTCTACCTAATGTATAATTAGTACCCCCGGGGTTAAAATATAAAAACCCGATTAGGGTCTAACCAGGTTAAAAGTATTCCTCGAACTCAAATTTTCAGAGTTTGAAAAAGTGATATTTTTTATAGAGATTAAAGTTTAAGATTTACAAAATCATTTATATCCAATCTTGTTATATATATCCCTAAATAATAAGATGGGTCATCATCTTTTAAAAGCGTATAACATCTTTGTACGACTTGTACCCAAAGCTCAAACATTTTAAAATCTGAATCACTTTCAAAATCTGTCTTTAGTTTGTTGTAAGAATTTTCAATTGAAGTAAGATTTTTTTCTATCAATGGCAATACCTCATTTTTGGTTTTATCTCCTTTATTGACATCGGCAAAGGAATCAAATGCTCCTAATATGTGTATAGTAGCTTTGAAAAATTCTCCCTCTTTTTTAAGGTTTTGAGCATTAGTTTTGATTGTTGTTCCAAGTGTGCATAATAGCACTAATAAAATTAGTTTTTTCATAGTTATATAGATTTATTCACTTACTGAAATTATGTTTCCCTCAATATCTGCTTTAGCGGTTACAGTTTGTATTACTTTAGCTCCAAAAGCATTTTTACCTCTGAATTTCATATAAATTAAAAGATAGTCTCCCTTGTCTGAATACGTAGTTTCTACGTGGTCAAAACTTTTGGGGTCATTCATATTTGCTTTTACAACTCTTTTCAGGTTAGTATGAGAACCGTCCCAAGCTGAAAACTGACTAAGTATTTTTTCTTTTCTTTCTGCTTTTGCTTTATTATCGGCAAGCACTTTTTCATAATCAATGTTCCGATTAGGGATGAACGAAATAAAAGTTTTAATATCCGAATACTCATTCCCTAATTTTTTAATTAATTGCTTTTTGTAGTATTCTCTATATACTACCGTATCAATTTTGAGGTTTTCATTAAATCCGTTTTTAGTTACTCCCTCTGTATATTCAAACAAAATAGTATCAGGTAAAGAAAGTTTATGATTTACAAAATGCCTATTACCCGGTTGGCTTTCACTTTTTAAAATACTGTCTGCCCATTCTTTTTGAAATTGGACAAGAGAACTAAGTTTCTCTTCAAGTTCCTTTTTTGCTAATTCAGCTTGTTCCTCTGCAAGTTTCTTCTCACGTTCTTTCTGTACTTCAATTTCTTGTTTGATTTTTTGAATTAATTGTTGAGCTTGTAAATAGCTTTTATTTCCTTTATCAACTTTGTTGAGGTTTTCTAAAGCCAATTCATATTCTCCTTTTTGATAATACTCATTTCCATTTTCATAGTAATCCATATTGAGAGCTACGATAATACCTATCAGGAAAATTACTTGAAAAAAGAAAATCCCCAATCCGGCAAATAAGTAAACAACCTTTTTCCAAGCATCAGAATTTCTTTTGAACATTCCATAGATACCAAGTGGAGGAAAGAAGAAAAGTAACAACACAATGATTACAGTATTATAATACCATTTACTTTGTGTTTGAGTAATCGTATTCATATCAGTAGTTTTTAAAATTTTCAAACTTAATATGAGTACTTAGAAAATCCTTACGGGAAACCGTAAATGCAAGAAAAACGGGCAATGCCCAACTCACATTGAATAAGGTGGCTCGGCAAAGCCAAAGTAAAACAACGGAGCAGGCACGCCCTAAAGGACGTACTATTGAACCGTCTTGTTTTACTTATGAAAATTTTGCCGATTTCCTTATTCAAGACTTTTCAGTACTATATGTTCAAACCTTTATTTAAGGTTTATTTTCTTTTTCAAATGTATGAATTTTAGTTAATTTTGATAAAAACTCTCTCTGAAATGAAAACTCAATTTATTCTATTCGGTTTTTTCTTGTTTCTGTCAGTCAATGTATTTTCCCAAAAGATTTACATAACCGATAATAAAACGGAAGCGGATTATATCATTTATGAAACCACACAAAAAAGT
>CAZKOC010000013.1:0-7117 GCA_964554275.1 uncultured Weeksellaceae bacterium | reverse complement strand
AAAGTGAAGCTGATTGGGTCGTAATGGAAACCGATTGGGAGAATCAAGCCAAAGCCGGAAAATGGTATTTCACAGACTGGAAAAACCAAGCTGATTTAATTCTCTACATCACAGAAGAAAAATCGGAATCGGATAAAGTGGTTTTCTACACGGAGTGGGGTACGGAAATAAAGAATAAAGTTTGAAAAATAAAGAAATATATAAATGATAAATATAAATAGAGGCTCTGGATGGAGAAAATGGGATTTACATGTACATACTCCATTTTCAATTGAACAACATTATGGCGATAGTCAAAGTGATGATATTTGGGAAGAATATATAAAAGACTTAGAAGGACTACCAAGTGAATTTAAGGTATTAGGAATAAATGATTATTTGTTTATTGATGGATATAAAAAGGTTTTAGAGTATAAAAAGAACGGAAGACTTTCCAACATTGATTTATTGCTGCCTGTAATCGAGTTAAGAATAGATAAATTTGGTAGCATTCATTCAGATGACCCATTTAAAAGGGTTAATTTTCACGTGATTTTTTCTGACAAATTAGATGCAGATGTTATTAAAGCTCAATTCTTAGATGCTTTAAATTCTGAATATAAACTATTTGCAGATTGTGTCGATAATGCAGATTGGGGAGGAGTTATAACTAGAGAAAACTTGATTAATTTAGGACAAAAGTTAATAGATTCATCAGATGGAAAAATTACTGGAAGTCCTCTAAAAATTGGTTTTAATTCATTGAATATTCCATATTCTGAACTCTTGAAAAAGCTAGAGAATCCTTTGTTAAAAGGAAAATATTTAACGGCAGTTGGGAAAACTGAATGGGATGCAATGAGATGGGAAAGCTCGCCTGCCGAAAAAAAGTCAGTAATCAATAAGTCAGACTTTGTGTTTACTGCATCAGAAAGTATTGATAACTTCTACAAAGCAAAAAGTAAATTAACGGAACAAAATGTAAATGACCTTTTATTAGACTGTAGCGATGCCCACCACTATAGTGATAAAACAGTAAAAGATAAGATTGGGAACTGCTTTACGTGGATAAAAGCAGATACGACTTTTGAAGGATTGAAACAAGTTCTAAATGAACCTACTGAAAGAGTTTATATAGGTGATATTCCAGAAGTTCATAAAAGAGTAAATGAAAATCGTACCAAATATATATCAAGCCTTAAAGTTAATCAAGTTGAAGGTTACTCTGAAAATGAAGGCGTTTGGTTTAAGGATGTTGAGGTTTTTCCTAGTTATGAATTAACCGCTATTATCGGTAATAAAGGAAAAGGTAAAAGTGCGTTAACCGATATAATCGGTCTATGTGGAAATTCACATAATCAAGAATATTTTTCATTTCTTGATGTAAGTAAGAAAAAGTTCAAAAAACAAGGCTTAGCGAAAAATTTTGAAGCTTCATTGATTTGGGTTAGTAATGATGTTGACACCAAAAACCTTGATGATAACACCGACAAAAATGCGGTTGAAAAAGTAAAATACCTTCCTCAAAGTTATTTTGAAACTCTTTGTAATAATATTGAAAATAATCAAGAATTTGAAGCAGAATTAAACGATGTAGTTTTTAGGCATATCCCTTTAGAAGAAAGACTAGGCAAAACATCTTTTGATGAATTTTTAAACGAAAAAAGGAAAAGAACAAAAGATGAAATTGACAATTTATCTGAACGAATTGAAGTAGTTAACAAAGATATTGTTACTCTTCAAAACAAAGATACCGAAGAATATAAAAACAATATTGACAGTAAAATTAAAATTCTCGAAGCTGATTTAAAAAGCCACGAGGAAAGTAAACCTGAAAATCCTTATCCTAACGAAGAAGAAAATAATTCTAAAGAAGAGGCAAATCCCGCATATAAAGCTTTAACTGAGAAAAGACAGGAGTTAGATGCATTAAACCAACAAAAAACAGGGTTACTAGAAAATTTAGAAAAACTTAATACAGAAATAGAAGAACTGGAATCTTCAAAAAACCGTATTGTTTTTAAAAAGCAGGATATTGAAAACTTTAAAGCGGAGGAAAGAACAATTTTAGACACACATTCTATCAATATAGATACTGTTTTTCCATCTCCTGTTATTGATATTACTCCGATAGAAAAACTAATTGAGAATAAGAAAAAAGAAAAGCAAAAAATTATTATCAATATAGGAAAGGGGCAAACAATAAGTGAGACAAATACCGATGAAGAAAAAGGTCAGCTTTGGTATAAAATTGAACTTGTTTCTAATGAAATAGATGGATTGTCTAAAAATCTAGATGATAAAGAAAAGAGTATTGAAGATTATAAGGAGAATTTGAAAAAATGGGAGCAAAGAAAAAAAGAAATTTTAGGAGATTCTCAAACCCCTGCTTATGGAACACTAAATGCCTTTAAAATAGAAAAAGAGTATATCACAAATGAACTTAAAACAGACATTGAAACTAAACAATTCGAAAGGCTAAGAATTTCTAAAAGTATCTACGAACAGAAAAATACTATTATCGAAATTCTTAATATAGCAAGAGAAAGTATTAATAATGTATTAGATGATAATTCTGAAAAAATAGAAAAATATGATATTAGCATTGATGCCTCTTTTGAATTAAAAAGTTTCTTTAAGAATTTCTTAGAGTATATTGATAAAGGTAGAATTGGCTACTTTAAGGGAATAGATGATTCCATAAAGAAATTAAAAGAACTATTTCAAGACACTGTTTTGGATGATGAAGAAAGTTTCTTTTCTACCATTGAAAATGTTATAACAAAGCTTAATGAATACAATCCTTTTGACCAAATTAGAGATAATAAAGAACTCGAAGATTTATACAATTATGTATATTCTTTGGGGTATTTAAATGAAAGGTATGAGCTTAAATTTTCAGGGAAAAGTATTCAGCATTTGTCTCCTGGAGAAAGAGGAGCTTCGCTTATCGTGTTTTATTTGCTCTTAGATAATGATAATATACCGCTTATAATTGACCAGCCCGAAGATAATCTCGATAATCAGAGTGTTTACGAAGTTTTAGTTCCCTTTATTAAATATGCAAAAAAAAACAGACAATTAATTATTGTCACTCACAACCCTAATTTAGCAATTGTAGCAGATGCAGAACAAGTAATTCATGTAGATATTGATAAGGAAAGCAATAATCAATTTTCTTTTAAAGCTGGCGGAATTGAATCACAAATTATCAATGATAGTGTTGTAAGAGTTCTTGAAGGAACAATGCCGGCATTCAATAAAAGAAAATCAAAGTACTATGAAAAATAATTTATTTATATATATAAAAAGAGAATAAAGTAATGAAATCAGTAAGGTAAATATCATCACAATTTTAAATTTTTAAGCTCATACATTATTCTTAATCAATTATTTATTATTTAAAACCTGAATTAATTTACAAATAATGAAAAAGAAATTTTCTTATTTCTACAACAAAGAACCTATTGAATTTATTCGAGATTTTGATAAAGGTTTTTCAGGGAATTTTAAATCACGTTCAAGCTACTTAAACAATTTAGAAAATGTTGATTTAAAAATTAAAAAAGATGAAGTTGTTATTGATTTTAAAACTGTTAATAAGAAAACAAAAAAACATATTAGCTGGGATAGTAAAACGTTTAATAATGTTAGATTGTTCACACCTAAATATGATTTAACAATAGAAAAATTGTACTCTTGGGGTTGGTTTACTGGATTTACCAATTCTATCAATTCAATGAGTTTTAGTAAAAAGGATAAAAAATACTTTAAATTTATAATACCTCTGGAGAGTGATATAAATTTTAGTTTTCAATTCGAGAAATTTTTCTTTCAAAACGATTATGCAAACTGGTCAAGTATGGGAACTTCCATTTTAATAGATGATGAAGATTTTTTTATACTACAAGAAGATTTAAAAGTAAATAATAAGAAATATTTTTATTTGATTATTGAATCAAATAAAAAACAGTTGTATGAGGAATTTATAGATAAGGTTTTTTCAATAAGGGTTGCTCTTGGTTATATAATTGGAGACTTCAGAGGAGGGAGAGCGTACGTATTTTCTTATAACAATAAAAAAAGGGATAAGTTCACTGGCTTCCTTTTTCAATCTCTACGAAAGGATATGAAAAGTATATACCAACCGATAAATTCTAATCCGTATGCTTGGTTATACTCAAAAAACAGAAAACAAGTAGATAAGATTTATAATAAGAAAGAATTAAGAACATTAACTAAGGATGAATTTTCCTCTCTATGTAAAATGTGCCTTTCTAATGATAATTTTTTAGGGATTTTGTTATTAATGATTGAATCAGGGACGAATAGTTTATTAATTAGTCCAATAATCTATTTTGCAGCTTTAGAACAACTTGGAAATATTGTAAGTAAGCAAAAGCCTGTATTTCCCATTCATAATAAAAATGATGCAGGTTTATTAATAGAGAAGTTATTAAATATTGTTGAAGAATTTGAAAGTACTACTATTGAAAAAAAATATGATTTATCTCCTATAAAAAGGAGGGTTCACAATATAAATCAAGAAACAAATAGTGATAAATTGGTTTTATGTTTTGAAAAACTAAAAATAGAATTGCTGAAAGATGATTTAACAATTATAAAAGCAAGAAATTCACTAATGCACGGAAATTATCCTAATATAAGAAAAAAGAAAAATCGTACAATAAAGGATAAAGATTTAGATATGTACTATATCTCAATTAGGATTTATACACTATTAAATATGTTAATCCTTAAATATATCGGATATGATAATTATGTAATTAATTTTTCCAAAATCTATGAAAAAAATACAGGGTATTTTGTAAATGAAGATTTTTATAGAAAAGTATGAATGACAAGATAAAATCGGGAATATGTCGGGAAATTCAAATAAGAAAAAACCCTTAATAAATTCATTGTGAGCTAATTAAGGGTTTTATTTTGTAGCGAGAACAGGACTCGAACCTGTGACCTTCGGGTTATGAGCCCGACGAGCTACCTACTGCTCCATCTCGCGATTTAGACTACAAAGATATAACATTTTTTCAAACCCACAAAATTTATACCATTATTGGTGGATGATTTTCTATGAATTCAACCGCTAACTCTGAATCATCTGTCAGATACAATAGATCCTTATAAGGCATCCCAACCGCTAATTGATGCAAAACGGAATAGAGGGCGGTATCTTCCACATATCGTTTTTTTCCAAGAAAGACCATCGGGCTGTAATAACCAAATGTTCCATAATGATTTTGTGCCGCTTCCTGGAAAATTTCCTGTGTAGTGCCCGCGCTTCCCGGTGCATAAATGATTCCGTACAAACATATTGCAAGTAATGTGTCTTCCCTAATGCTGTTGGAAAAATACTTTGCGATATATGAGGCAAATAAATTACTTGGTTCGTGTCCGTAAAACCAGGTAGGAATGGCAAGATTTTCCATCCCGTTCGGATATAATTCCAATACTTTTTTGGATTGTGTAATGTAATTTCTTGCGAAATAATCTCTTTGGTTATCACCTGTAAAATCAAGGTCCGATAAAATTTTTATAGCGGCGGATAAATCATCATCTGATCTATTTCCAAAATAAGCTCCTAAATTTGCCGCTTCCATAATTCCCGGTCCGCCACCAGTGGCGACAAAATATCCCTTTTCAGACAATCGTTTCGCAGCCAAAGCTACTTTTGTATAATACTCAGAACCTCTTAGAGTTGAATGACCTCCCATAAAGCCTACAACTTTACGATCGGTCATGCCAAGTTCGTCATAATCCAGAATGGATCGGAGTGCAACATCAATCCCATAGTCATGAATCCGTTCTGCAAGTGCCTCCGTCATAGGAGGGTTGTATTTATTTTTTACAAAATGATTATAAATCCTGAGGTCTAAGCTGTTATCTTTTTCAGGTAAATAGCCCTCCATCAATTCCTGCCAGGTATAAAGGTGTGCACGATGGACGTGAAATGGCATTTTTGGAAATTTCGGATAAACAAACGCGCCCTGACTGATGAGGAAAATTGCATCATCTTTCTTAAAATCACAACCCAAAAAAGTAGTCCCTTTTATATTGAAAGATTCCCAATCAATTGTCTCTTTGATGAAATTCAGATTTTGAATTACTTTTCCGCTTAGGTCGGAAGTTGATCCCGTTAATTTGTTCCACTCGTTTTTGGTTCGGATTAAATTGGTGAATTTCTTCAACGACATATTTCAATTCTTTTAGGCAAGATAGTTTTTTATGTATAATTGTACAAAGTACAATGTATTAAGTAGGTTTTTTAGAGAATAAAAAAAATGATAATTTATATCTGTTTTTGAATTCGAAAATACATCACGCAAAGTTTACAGAAACTTCTTCCGCTTAAACCACGAATAAATTACAATTACAATAATCAGCATAACTCCCAAAACGACAAAATACCCCCATTTGTAAGTCAGTTCAGGCATAAACTGAAAATTCATCCCGTATAGCCCGGCAATAAACGAAAGCGGTAGGAAGAAAGCCGAAAAGATCGTCAGGATTTTCATAATCTCATTGGCACGCATATCCGACATGGAAAGCGTCAGTGTAAATAAATTATGTAAATCATCGGTATTTTGATTGTGCAAATGGAGCAGTTTCACATTGTGATCCTGTAAATCTTTGAAAGATGAAACACTTTTCACATACGATTTATATTCGTTTAATACATCGCGTGTCAAAATCAGAATTTTGGAACAGGTTGACGATTCGCGTTTCAGTTTGTACAATTTTTTTAAATCCAGTTTGGAATTTTGACGTGTAAAAAGTGCATTTTCGTACACATCGATTTCCTGTGAAATTTTTATGGCCGGTTGGGAATAGGTGTGCAAAGTTTTTTTGAAAATCTTATAGAACAATTGTTTAGGGATTAATTTGTCTTTGTGTTTATCGGATTCTAATTCCTTTTTGATTTCCTCCCAAAATGGAACAGGTCTCTGACTGATTGTAATTACAAAATCATCCCCTATAAAAATTCCGATTTTATGGCTGAATTCCCGGATGATATTTGCATAACCTCTGGGCTCTTTTCCGTAAAACCTGATTAACACAAAGTCGAAATCATCCTGGTGTTCGAATTTAGGTAAATGCCCGGCTTCCATCGCATCCT
>CAZKOC010000012.1:0-23267 GCA_964554275.1 uncultured Weeksellaceae bacterium | reverse complement strand
CCCTGAAAGTGTGATGTTTCTGGAAGAAATGAAAGCATTGAAAGAACAATATCCAAACAATTTTCATCCGCATTTATTTTATACCCAGCATAAAGTGGAAGATTGGTTGTTTGAAGGAAGATTGAACGCTCATAAATTTCAGTTGATATTGAATCAGCTGGTTGATATCAATGAAGTAGATGAAGCCATGGTTTGCGGGCCGAATGAAATGATTAAAGAAATATCACAGGAAATATTCACTGCCGGAATTCCAAAAAAACATATTCATTTCGAACAGTTCGTTCCTGACGAAAACCCGTTTGAATTTATGCAGGAAGAATCCGATGCGCCCGAAGATGTCGAGGTCACCGTGGAGCTTGACGGCGAGGTAAATACAATTATCTGGAACAAAGAAAAAAACCTGATCGACGCGATGCTTGACGCAGATGTAGATGCACCCTATTCTTGCAAAGGTGGTGTTTGCAGCAGTTGTATGTGCAAACTTGAAGAAGGTGAGGTCCATCTTGCCGATAATTTTGTACTGACTGATTCTGACATAGAAGAAGGACTGATACTTGCCTGTATTTCCCGTCCGAAAAGTGACAAAATCCGAATTAATTTCGATGCCGTTTAAACAAATAGACCTCCGGGACGAAGAAGTATGGAATGTGCTTACTCATGGATTGGGTACTGTTTTGTCCTTCATTGGCTTAGTGTTTTTGATTCTTTTTTCTTCCCGGAACGGAACTATTTTGGAAGTCGCATGCGCTGCTGTTTTTGGAACAAGTATGGTGGTGCTTTATACGGCTTCTACTATTTATCACGCGGTATCAGAGGGAAAAAGGAAGCTGACTTTCCAAAAGCTGGATCATCTCTGTATCTATATTCTGATTGCCGGAACTTATACACCCGTTGTTTTAGTGGGGTTGAAAGGAGCATGGGGCTGGAGTATTTTCGGCTCTATCTGGGGGATGGCACTCCTCGGATTTGTGTTTAAATTCTCACCGCTTCAGAAATCGGAAAAACTTTCTCTCGTTTTGTATGCCGTGATGGGCTGGTTGATTGTCATTGCCTTAAAACCTTTGATCTCAGAGCTTTCCATGGAAGCATTGATTTTTATGGCATTGGGTGGATTTTTCTATACATCCGGGATTTATTTCTATGCCAATGAAAAAATCCCATACAATCATGCTGTCTGGCATTTATTTGTTTTAGCAGGAAGCGTTTTCCACTTCTTTGGGATTTTTTGGTATGTTTTACCGTAAGCTATTCCTTCACAAAATTGAATTGTCCTCCACCCTGGTTTAATATAAAACTACTTTTGTCGGAACTGAATTTCATGACAATCCCCCAAGCATCAAACCTGAACTCATCATTTCCCATCGCGTCAAGAGGGAATTCTGGTTGTCCGGCGACCTGCCCGTAAAGCTGGTTATTCTTTTTTGTAAAGGTTACCTTCAGGGGAATATCTTCATTGGCATACGTACCCAGATACAAGTCCAGCTCTTCAGAAGAAAGTTCCGTTTTTTTGAAATTCGGCAGATCATAATCGGCATCGAAGACAGAGGATAAAAGTGCGATGGCTGATTCGTTAAGTGAAAAATTAGAACCATTTGAAGTAATTGCGAGAGAAACGTTTTCATTTTGGAAATGCCCCCACATAGAAGAAAATCCGTCAATTCCTCCATTATGCCCATAGGCTTCTTTCTCCTGGAAAGGAATTTGAAACAATCCCATTCCATAATTATCTTTGAGCGTTTTCATTGACTTCAAGCTCTTTTCTGATATGATTTTCCCGGAAAACAGCGCCTCTCCGAATTTTATCAAATCGGTAGGGGTTGAAACAATGGCACCCGCGCCCAATGGAATAGAACTATCCGTTTCCGGTTCTTTCATCCACTTTTCATTAAATGAATAAGACACCGCTTCATTTTTGCCTGTAATTATTTTGCCCCCGACATAAGTATTTTTCAAGTCGAGAGGCTTTGTTATTTTTTCGTTTAGGATATCGGCAAAAGGCTGCTTATAAGAATCTTCAAGGATGAATGTCAACAGAATATAATTGGAGTTGCTATATTCTCCTTTGCTGTCGGGTTCAAAAACGCTTTCACTTTTGGAAATTATACCGACCAGCTCTTCGCGTGTTTTGGCTTGTGTATTCCAATCCATATAATCAGGCAGGTCGGTCAGGTTATAAATTCCGCTTCTGTGGCTGAGGAGGTTGCTTATGGTAATTTTTTCGGAATTCTTTACAGAAGGAAAATATTGGCCAATGGTTTGATTCAGATCTAACTTTCCTTCTTCCATTGCTTTTAAAACTAGTGTTGCCGTAAATGTTTTGGAAATAGAGCCAATCCTGTATTTGGTTTCATCATTACCGGTAATTTTATTGTCAATGTCTGAATATCCGAGCGAACGGGTATAAATGATTTCTCCATTTTTTGAAAGTGCTACGCTTCCGTTAAATTTATCATAGGTTTCAAGTACATCAAAATATTGATCTAATTTTTCTTTGTTGAATTGAGCCAAAGATAAAGTCAGTCCAAACCATACAATGGCAAGGGAGGAAAAGAGAGTTTTCATATTTGTTCCTTAATTTTTTTGAATTAATTCGGAATCACAGGTCTTGGGTTTTTACCTCGTATTTCCACAAACCAATACACGATGTTCCCAATCCCACTTACCAAAACGATGATTAAAATCCAGACAATGCGCATATTTCCTTCTGCCAGATTAGGATTTTTCGCAGCGTGGAGTACGAAATAGATCAAACTAAAAAAGGAGAGGATCATAGTCAGGAAGAATACGATAAGGAAAACACCCATTCCTGCAAAAAACGGCATGGGGGGGTCATTCGAATTTTCAATCTGTTCGATATTCATAAACATAGAAAAGAAAAATGCAAAATAGCAGACAAAGCAAAGAATAAATAATACGAGAGGCCCGATTGCTAGAAACGTTTGAAGTGATTTATTGTTTAACATAATTTTGAATTTGGAATTAAAGTTAGTGAAAATTTATTTTCAAACTTATAATAGCTAAATTCCTGTCAATGAATATGTAAACTTTCGATAAGCTCAACATAACCAAAATGATATGATACAATCATTTTTGATTTATAATTCAAAATTTTAAGTTATTTTCGCAAAGCAATTGCCTGAATCATTTCGCAAAGAACCTCAAAGGAGCAAAGACCCGCTGAGAAACTTTGTACAGCTTATGCGTTATAAATAAATTAGTTTGAAAATCCCGCCCGTTCTAACAAAGCTTTATTATCTGGCTTCTGTCCGCGAAATGAAACATACAGATCCATCGGATCTATGCTTCCTCCGCTTTCCAGTAAATGTTTGAATTTTTTTGCGGCTTCCGGATTGAAAATTCCTTTTTCCCTGAAATATGCAAACGCGTCAGCATCCAAGACTTCCGACCATTTGTAAGAATAATATCCGGATGAATAACCACCATGAAAAATATGCGAAAACGAAACGCTCATATTTGTTCCGTCCACGGCCGGATACAACTCTGTAGCTTCAAAAGCTTTTCTTTCATAACCGGAAACGGAATTGATTTCCAATTCATCAACACCATGCCATGCCATATCAAGCAATCCGAAACTCAATTGCCGGACGGTTTGGTAACCTTCCATGAAGCCGGATGATTTTTTTACTTTTTCAATCAGTTCCTGTGGAATGGTTTCACCGGTTTCAAAATGGTGGGCGAACAGTTCCAGCGCTTCAGGCTCATAGCAGAAATTTTCCATGAACTGGGAGGGCAATTCCACAAAATCGTAATAAACGTTTGTTCCGGAAAGACTTTCATAAACGGTATTGGCCAGCATTCCGTGCAGGGCATGTCCGAATTCATGAAATAAAGTGGTGACTTCGCTGAAAGTCAAAAGTGAAGGTTTGTCTTTTGTAGGTTTTGTGAAATTACAAACGATGGAAACATGCGGACGTTTGGAATTTCCCTGAACATTGGATTCTCCTCGGAACTCCGTCATCCATGCGCCGGCACGTTTTCCTTTTCTTGGAAAGAAATCAGTATAGAAAAGAGCAATGTGGTTATTTTGTTCGTCAAAAACTTCAAAAACTTCTACATCTTCGTGGTATTTTTGAATGTCATTTCGTTTCTCAAAATGAATTCCAAATAACTTTTCAGCTATCGTAAAGGTACCGTTTATTACATTTTCCAAAGAAAAATAAGGCTTTAATTCCTCTTCCGAAAGGCTGAATTTTTCCTGTTTTAATTTTTCAGCATAATAAGCATGGTCCCAGCGCTCCAAAGTCTCGATGTTGTCGTATTCTTTTGCGAATTTTTTTAATTCTTCAACATCACGGACACCAAATGACTTCGATTTTGAAAGTAAATCTGCTAAGAAGTCTTTGACGATTTCAGGTGAATTGGCCATCCGTTCTTCCAGTACAAAATGAGCGTGGGTTTTATATCCTAAAAGATGAGCACGTTCCAGACGGAGCTTGGCAATTCTTTTTACGATTTCTTCGTTATTGAATTCATTTTCCTGAAAAGAACGTTTCCCATAAGCCAGAAATAATTCTTTGCGCAGCCCACGGTTTTCCGCATACGTCATAAAAGGGATATAGCTTGGCGCCTGCAAAGTGAAAATCCACCCTTCTTTTTCTTTTGATTCCGCTTCTTTTCTGGCTTCTTCGATTGCGTAATCCGGTAAGCCTTTCAGGTCATTTTCATCGGTTAGGTGTAATTCATAAGCATTGGTTTCCGCCAGAACATTTTGTCCGAACTGCAGAGAAATTTTAGACAACTCTTTGTCAATTTCGCGTAATTTATCTTTTTGTTCTTCCGGTAAATTCGCTCCATTCCTGCTGAAGCTTTTGTATTTTTTTTCGAGTAAACGGAATTGTTCAGGAGATAGGTTCAATTCATTTCTTTGTTCGTAAACAGACTTTATTCTATTAAACAAAACCGAATTCAGACGAATATCGTTTGAAAATTCCGATAAAAGCGGAGATACTTCCTGTGCGATTTTCTGCATTTCATCATCGGTTTCGGCAGAATTCAGATTAAAGAAAATAGAGGAAATACGGCTTAATTTTTCACCGCTGATTTCCATGGCTTCAATTGTATTTTCAAAAGCAGGTAGTTCAGGATTGTCACAAATTTGTTGAATTTCTTCTTTTGCCTGTTTAATTGCTTTTTCAAAAGCGGGTTTGTAATGTTCGTTTTTTATGCTTTGAAAAGGAGCACTGTCAAAAGGTGTATTGAATTTATCTGACAAAGGATTGTTCATTTGAATATATTTTCTTCAAATTTAAAGATTAAGTTCTTAATTTAATCAAATGAGACAGCATGGGTTTTTCTTCTTTGTGCGTTTAATAAAAATGATTGTACAAGTTGTTTAATTGTAACCTCCGGAACTTCATTATTTCTTAATTTAGCACAACCTAAACTATATCCTATGATCAGAGTTCATGCTTTTTTCGCAAACAAAACAGATCAATTATTTTTACTTTTACTCAATAGTGGATTTAACAGATTCGTATACACACTGCTAATCTTATATTGCTTAGATATTATAAATATTGCAACCGGAACTTTACTGCCATTAGGTATTCTATATGGCCCTCTCCTTTTTTTGTCTATAAGCAAATCAATAGAAAAAGAGTTTGTATGGGTGCATCTGGTTCCGTTTGTTTCATTGTTCACCTTGCGTTTAATCCTATATTTGAACGTTTGTTCTTTTGAATTCAGTTATTATATTTTTCTATATTATTTAGCGCTGATCGCCTCGTTATTGAGTTATTCCAAGATGATTCAGTCGGAAAGAAAAAAAAATGAACATTTGAATGTCGATCAGGAGGATTTAATAACTGAATTAACCTACGTCTTTGTATTGACCTCATTTATGATATTCATATCTATAATAGATTTATTTTATATATTTGATTTTACGTTTACTCCGCTGTTTATATTTATAGGATTACAGATCGTGGGAATTTTATTGATCATAAGATATATAGTATCCGGAAGAAAAAAGAGTGCGTCCGGTATAGCTGAACTGAAAGAACCACCAGCTGCCTTGTATAAAAATTTCACCCTGGATGACGAAAGAGTAGAAAAATACAGGCAGGTTATTTTTTCATATTTTGAAGAATCAGACTATTATCTTAGTGCAGAATTTACACTTGATTCTTTATCTCAGGAGCTGGAAATCCCCAAGCATCATTTGTCCCAGTATTTCAGCATCCATCTTAAAAAGAATTTTTACAGGCTTTTGGCCGAATACAGGATTCGATATGCCGTAATAAAACTCGAAAAGGAAAATAACTTAAAGATTGAGTCTATAGCATATGAATGTGGGTATAGTTCAAAAACCAGTTTCAACAAATGGTTCAAAGAAATAATGAATTGCACGCCTACTGAATTCATCGCTAAACTTGATTATAATAAATGATTGTTTCAATCTTATTTCAAATTTTCATAATAATTCTCGGCCTTAATTTTTTTTACAAGCTGCAGCAAAGAAATGTAAAGGATGCTTTTGAAAAAGTGATAGTAATTTTTTTCGTCTGTATTTTATTGCATAACGTCTATACTTTATTGCTGGCGCTTATAGAAAAAGAGAACCGTTTTCTTTGGGTTGGTGCTCCTTTTGGATTATTTTACGGTTTATTGTTTTATTTGGGTACATATACCAAAATATATAATAAATTTCCCGGTAAAATAATGATGTTCTTTCATCTTCTTCCTGTTGTAGTATGGTTTATGGTTTATTTTGCTTACATCATCCAAAACCTCTATGCTGATGTATCCAGAGTTGCTGTTTATTATTCTTTTTTATATAAGTTTATAGTACTCAACTGGATATTTTATATAATATGTGTCATCTTTCAAAAGAAAGTCAGCTATGAAGCATGGATAAAAAGATTTTTGATAGCTCTTTTATTTCTGTTTATAATCCTGACATTGTTTTTCTTAAGCTCTATCTTAAAAGAGAGCAAAGATGTTTATGTTTCCAGTAGAATTGTTGTTTATGGAATTATGCTGGCCGGGGCAATTTTGGCAGACAGATTATTTATCACAAGAAAAGAGACCCCTCTTTCTTACCGGGATACAGATATTGCTCAGATTCATTTAGAAGGCACATCTCCTTTGATACCGGTTGAAATTTTGGAAGAATATGAATTGAGAATCAAAAAATTAATGGAGCATGATAAAGTATACTTAGATCCGGAATTTTCTCTTAGCGAACTTTCAAAAGAATTGAAAATATCCTCTTATCATCTGAGTATGACCTTTACGCAACAGATTCATGAAAATTTCAGGACTTACATAAATAAATACAGGGTAAATCATGCCTGTGCTCTATTAAAAAACACATCTTTATCCATAGAAGAAGTTGCTTTTGACAGCGGATTTAACTCTAAAGTTACATTTCACAGGCAGTTTAAGAAATTTATGTCGGTTACTCCCTCTGAATACAGAGATAAATTAACCTGAAATTTTCTTTCTGTAAAATATAGAATGACTGATCGTCCGTTTTTATGCATAACATTAGGTTTGTCAGACCGTGCGGAGTCGATACCTCTTTATAATAACATATTTTAGGCTGCATATAGATTATTCCGAAACTATGTTTCTTATTTTAATCTCAAATGCTCAATGTGGCAAATAAAGATTATTACTGATTACGGATATTAACCTTGTTGTGCATCCTGAAAGTCTTAAAAAGAAAGCCGTCAATTAACTCGTTCAGTGCGGTTCTGCCCTATGAGTCTGCATTTTTTAAGATTTTATTTTAAATGTACAACGGCTATATCAGGTGCAAAGTGAGTGATAATCTAAGTTTTTACCAAATCTACGCTTATCTTAATTTATTTGTCGTACTGCTAGTTAAAATGAAAACAAAATAGTTTTTCAGCACAATACATTTGTCTCGAATCTTCTTGTTGGATTGTCCAATTTGAGATTTTAGTTTAGTTAGTTTAGTAGAGATAGCCGCCTCGCCTGAGGCGGCATTCTTAGAAAGAAATTAAAAATTGAGATTAATACTTTAAGAATAAGAATTGGAGGGGTCTTAGTCAAAACATCTTAACAACCCAACCTATGCAAATAAGCGATTTTGGCCCCTCTATTCTTATTAATACTTAAACCGGCAGACATAAATTTAGAAAGAAAACGAACCAACATGTGGCTTTACCACAAAAATATCAACGATTTTGATAGTGAGATATGGAAACAAAATGACAAAAAGCGCAATTGTTTCGTCAGGTATGTGATGAAAAGTAATATGGCACTGGGAAAGACAAAAGAAGATATAAAAAAACTGTTTGGACAGGAAGGAAATTATTTTCCGTTTGACCGTTGGACTTATTTTATAGGGAGAGGAATATTGGGAAGCCGTTACCTGGTTTTCTATTTCCGTGAAGAAAAAGTGAATAAGGTGAAAGTAGAATTAAATAAATAGGCAAAACACACACTGAATAGAATGATACAGTTGCGTAACATAGTAGGCTTTTTTCATAGGCAAGAGACTGTAACCACTATGCTTAGGTTCTACTGTATCATTTTTATATTTCTGTCTCCCGCGGTGGTTTTTGCAGAAGATGAAATACCCGGGCCGGATATTTTATTGCCGGTGACAGACAGCATTTCCGTCTCGTCTGCCAAACTTCGGGAAAAAGAAAACGCCACTCTCTATATCGTGCAGGGTACTGTTGTTAAAAATATAGAAAAAGTATCTGCCGCAGTTGTAATTATTCCTGTTGAAAAAGAAAATCCTGAAATTACAGAACTTCCTTTAAAGAGTAAAACCGAGCCGGTCGCAGCCGTAAGCAATTCTGAAAAATCTTCAAAAAGCGGAAGTTTCGATTCGGCGGATATTTGTATTAAAACTCCTCGTGAGTCCGGTTCTCATATTTTAAATCAGGGTAAAAATAACTCTTTTACAATTCCTTCTCAGGTCAATTCAAAGTATTTGAAACAATTTTCAGCAGGCAATTTTTTGCTGATCAGTCTATATTTATTTCTGTTAATCATTTTGCTGAAATATCATTTTCAGGTTCCGGGCCGGGCAGGAAAAATATATTTATTATCCTCCAGAGTGCGTCCTCCTCCATCCACCGGAAATGATTGACCTTACACTTTTTACAAAACTTGCCTGAAAAGTGATTACCGATATTGTCAGTTCCTGACCTTATTAAATCCCATCAACTTAATAATTGAACCTATGAAATCAAATTTAAACCTAATAATTGCAGGCTTTTTCATGATATTAGGCCCGCTGGTCTTTTCCCAGGTGGGTGTTGGGACAAGCACACCTGATACTTCCGCGATGCTTGATATCAGTTCTTCCGAGAAAGGACTTTTGCCACCCCGTATGACCGAACCCCAAAGAGATGCTATCAATGGAGGGAATCCTGCTGCAGGACTGGTTATATATAATAAAGATACTAATTGTTTAGAATATTGGAACAGTTCCAAATGGGTTAGCCAATGTCAGCCCGAACTTGTAATACCTCCTCTTACCACTGGTTTAAATTGCGGGGGATTGATAACGGGTGTTTTTACTGATAATGTTTATGCATCTACAAGTAAAAGCATCTCCTATATCAGTGGTAATGGAGCATCCTATGATAGTATGTCTTTTAATTCTACAGGAGTGACCGGGCTTACTCTGAATGCACCAGCGGGGGTGCTGGCGAACGGGAACGGAAACATAATGTTTACCCTAAGCGGAACACCCATAGGCTCGGGAACAGCTTCTTTCAATGTCAATGTTGGAGGACACAGCTGTCAGTTTAATGTAGAAGTAGAGAGTGTAGACCTAACAACCTGGGTAGATGAAACCGTTGTAAATAACGAAAAGTCACTTTATATCCACAATCCTTCAGGCCTACCTGTGACGGCAGATTTTCATGTATCCCATAATCGATCTGCTTACCCTGTAGCGCTTGCTCCATTTTGGATCAACGATAATGAAGGAACATCCACAATTATTTCAGGAGAAATTTATTCTCTTTATAGAATGGGAACATTATCAATTCCTGCAGAAGGAACTTTAAGGATAAGTATCACGATTAGAGATGATTTTCCTATTCTACTTCAATGGGATCCGGATGTAAACATCAGAACATATGACGTACAACTTTATAAAACAAACGTAGGCGTGTCAGTTCTCACAAGCGCAGACAAAGTATTGATTCAGGGAAACAACATATTGAATGCTTATTATAATTAAATCAGGAAGCTATGAATAACATTATTAAACATATATTCACGATACTGATCAGCTTTATTATAGCGATAAATTCACTGGTCTTTTCTCAGGTAGGCATTGGGACAAGTACACCTGATACTTCAGCGATGCTTGATATTACCTCTTCCGAGAAAGGCCTCCTGCTGCCGAGAATGACAGAAGAACAACGGGATAATATAACACCGGCTGAAGGATTGATCATTTATAACCTGGATAACCATTGTCTTGAATTCTGGAACGATGCTGAGTGGATCGGCTCTTGCGGTAACGATCCGGCAGTAAGCTCCATAGAATGCTCAGACCCGATAGAAGGTGTTTTTACAGACAATGTATATGCATCCATAGATCAAACCATCTTCTATACGGGAGGAAATGGTGCTGAGTATGGTAATCTTATTTTCAATTCAAATGGAGTAGAGGGACTTATGCTGATTGCCACTTCCGGTACGCTAGAGGAAGGTGATGGAAGTATAGTGTTTACACTGATAGGGAGACCGATCGGCTCGGGGACCGCCATTTTTGACGTCAGCATCGGCGGGCAGAGTTGTCAAATTTCAGTAGAAGTGGCTGCGGTTTCATTGGTATATTGGGTAGATGAAACTATATCTGGCGATGAAAAGTCAATCCAAATATATAACCCTTCAGCTCTGCCTGTTACAGCTGATTTTCACGTAGCTGTGACTGTAGGTTCCATTCCTTTAGAACCCTGTCCATTTTTATTTAATGATATTTCGGGTTCTGTAAAGGTTGTCCAAGGTGCATTTAAAGGGGTTCACCATCTAGGTACTTTAACTGTGCCCGCATCAGGGAATTTAAGTATCAGTGCTAAAAATCGGCCTGATCAATTGGTCTGGCAATTGGAAGGAGGGCATTTAGTATCTCTTAGTGTCGATCTATATAAAACAGCTTTGGGCTCTACTACCTTGACAGCACCTTATAAAGTTCTACTTCAAGGAAACAAATATTTGACAGGCTATTATGCTCTGTTTGGTCTTTTAAAACAATAAAACAATAATCAACATGAACATTTCTAAATTTTTTATTTCAAGTATTCTTTTCACTATCAACGCTCTGTTATTTGCACAGACAGGTATAGGTGTAAATTCTCCGGACCCTTCTGCAATGCTGGAAATCAATTCTACAGAAAAGGGCTTTCTGCCGCCAAGAATGACAGAAGAACAACGGGATAATATGACACCAACAGAAGGATTGATCGTATATAATATCGATAGCCATTGTCTGGAATTTTGGAATGACGAGAGGTGGATTGGCTCTTGCGATGACAGTGCTGCAGTAGCCTCCATAGAATGCTCAGGTCCTATAGAAGGTATTTTTACTGACAATATATATACCTCTACAGATCATACAATTTTCTATACAGGAGGAAATGGTGCCGAGTATGGTAATCTTATTTTCAATTCAAATGGAGTAGAGGGACTTATGCTGATTGCCACTTCCGGTACGCTAGAGGAAGGTGATGGAAGTATAGTGTTTACACTGATAGGGAGACCGATCGGCTCGGGGACCGCCATTTTTGACGTCAGCATCGGCGGGCAGAGTTGTCAAATTTCAGTAGAAGTGGCTGCGGTTTCATTGGTATATTGGGTAGATGAAACTATATCTGGCGATGAAAAGTCAATCCAAATATATAACCCTTCAGCTCTGCCTGTTACAGCTGATTTTCACGTAGCTGTGACTGTAGGTTCCATTCCTTTAGAACCCTGTCCATTTTTATTTAATGATATTTCGGGTTCTGTAAAGGTTGTCCAAGGTGCATTTAAAGGGGTTCACCATCTAGGTACTTTAACTGTGCCCGCATCAGGGAATTTAAGTATCAGTGCTAAAAACTTGCCTAGTAATCACATTTGGACTCCAGGACATACTATGAGATTATATGATGTCAATCTATATAAGACAGCTTTGGGCTCTACTACGTTGACAGCACCTTATAGAGTTCTTCATCAGGGAAACAAAGTTTTGACCACTTATCTGCCTTAAAACAAGAAAAAACAATAATCAACATGAACATTTCTAAATTTTTTATTTCAAGTATTCTTTTCACTATCAACGCTCTGTTATTTGCACAGACAGGAATAGGTGTGAATTCTCCAGACCCTTCGGCGATACTGGAAATTAATTCTACAGAAAAGGGATTTTTACCGCCCAGAATGACACAGGCTCAGAGAAATGCTATAAACGGCGGTAATCCTTCTGAAGGACTTACAATCTATAACACAGACACTGAATGTCTTGAATTTTTTGACGGTACTCGGTGGGCTTGTTTACCTAAGAACGGGACCTCTCAAAGTAGAGCATCTCTTTCATGCAAAGTAATTAAGGACAATTTTCCTTCTCTAACGGATGGAGTTTATTGGCTGGATCCAGACGGGTATGATAACACTTTTCAGCCTTTACAAACTTATTGTGATATGACAACAGACGGTGGAGGATGGACTTTGATTGGGGTGAATGGCAATAGTTTTGGTTCAGGCTCAAACCCTCTTAAAACTTCCATAACAGGTTTAAATGATAATGGATATTTATCAAGAGCTGTAGTAAGGGAATTTTCTATGAATTCTTCACAAGTACAGCTTAGAGTTGGGAATTCATCTTCTGATATTACCCATAAAATAACTTCACAGTTTGGCGGTCCGGCCATATTAGCTCTTAGGGATACATCAACAGCCGCAGCAGGGACGGGGACATGGCACAAGCCAGGAGCTAAAGAAGATTTTATGAATAATCCTACTATACCTTCTACAGGAGTTTGGGGATGGACTGTCATCTGTGCCCCCAATGCGGGAGGATGGCCAAATATGTATCACAGTTGTGGTACTAACAGTGATGTTCATTGGTATTTTGGGGTACACGATGGAAATCTAGGATGGGATGCTAGTGCTAAGCCTTGGGCATCTACTTGGATAAGATAAATTCCTGAAAAAAAATAATTAATACAAAATAACCATAATGAAAAATATATTTTTAACCATAGTAATTATATTACCCATCTTATTATTTGCACAAGTGGGTATAGGGGTCAATTCTCCGCATCCTTCTGCTTCTCTTGAGGTTGCATCTACGGAAAAAGGTGTTTTACCACCTCGTATGACAGAGGCTCAACGTGATGCCATTGCACCTGTAGAAGGTTTAATTATCTATAATCTTGACACTCACTGTCTGGAATTTTGGAGTGGTACTCAATGGGTAAGTTTTTGTGATAGCATAACTGATAGACAATTCAGATATTGGCTTGATGAGACTGAGGTAGATGGAGCTAAATATCTCTATTTGTCTAATGGGACAGATACTGAATATGTTATAGAGAACTTACAATTAGTTCATGAAGTTTTTGAATTTCCACACAAGTCATTCCCATTTACCATTAATGGAAATGAATCATATGGCACAGCTGCGATAGTAGAGGGGCTTTCTTGTGGCATATACACCTTGGGAAGCTATGTGATACCGGCAGGGCAGACAGTAAGTATAAAAATTGAGTTTACAGAATGGATGTTTAAACCATCCTGGACTGCTACAGCCCAAAATCCTTATTTGCACTTAGAATCTTTTCAAATAATGAATGATTATTTTGTTACGGGAGAGACGGAACTCCAAGGAGGGATAGCTGGAAGTTTGGTCTTATCTCATTATCGTATGTACCCATAATAAATAAGAAAATAAACCCTAATTAATACTTAATAAATGAGAAAATCAATTTTATTTGTCACGATACTTTTACTAAAGATCAATTCCTTTGCTCAGATAGGTATAGGGACAAATAACCCCGACCCTTCAGCTATGTTAGACCTTACCTCTAACAATAAAGGATTGTTGCCTCCTCGCATGACGGAAGCTCAAAGAGATGCCATCCTATCTCCTTCTGAAGGGCTTGTAATTTACAATACGATAAGCCACTGCCTCGAAATCTGGAACACGTTAGTATGGGTGGGTATGTGTAATGAAAGTCAGGATACTGGAAACACCGATAATAATCCCATCAATTATCGGTTCGGAGGAAATAATAATGATTTCCCCAGTTCTATTCAGCAAACTACGGACGGAGGGTATATTATGTTAGCAATGAGTTTTTCTTCGGCTTCAGGTGATGTGACGGGCACTAGTAATGGGTCAGCCGACGCATGGATAGTAAAATTAGATTCCTTTGGAAGTGTGCAATGGAATAAGCTTTATGGTGGAAGTGGGCAAGAATT
This sequence comes from uncultured Weeksellaceae bacterium, assembly GCA_964554275.1. Taxonomy (GTDB): domain Bacteria; phylum Bacteroidota; class Bacteroidia; order Flavobacteriales; family Weeksellaceae; genus Moheibacter. Next base: position 8,843 of record CAZKOC010000012.1, on the reverse strand, counting down.
CCCTCGAACTATTCGGCAAACTACAGACGGGGGTTACATAATGTTAGCATCTACTTTTTCTTCAGCTTCTGGAAATGTAACGGATACAAATCAAGGATTAAACGATTCCTGGGTAGTTAAGTTAGATGCCTCTGGAAATATACAATGGGAGAGCCTCTATGGTGGGGCTGGTTTTGATGATATTTATGACATACAGGAAACCTTAGACGGAGGGTACATCATCGCAGGAAGTTATCACAATATAGGAGATTTTTCGACCTGGGTAATGAAGCTAGATTCAGCTGGAAATATAAATTGGTCCAATGTTTTGGGCAACTATCTGAACTATTATGCGAAAAAGCTCCAAAAAACTACTGACGGAGGATATATTATTGCAGGATTTGGTAACCATATTAATGGTGGTCTCTTATATATTGTGGTCAAGATAGATGCCTTTGGAAATGAGCAGTGGACCAAGACCTATGGGGAATCTAATCAGGATAATGAATGTGTCGGTATAGTGCAAACTACTGATGGAGGCTACATAGTAGCTGGGCATACCAGTCCTTTAATTTTTGGATCTACACTGGATGCACCTAATGGAGGCTCTGATGTCTGGATACTTAAATTAGATTCATCTGGAGATAAACTATGGGATAAATTTTATGGCGGCAGCGGAAATGAAAAAGCAAACTCGCTTAAGATGACTGCAGATGGAGGGTATATAGTTGCAGGAAGCAGCAGTTCTTCTGCTTCAGGAGACGTGACAGATACATCTAACGGATCTACAGATTACTGGATATTTAAATTAGATGCTTCCGGAAACAGACAGTGGAGTAAGCTTTATGGAGGTATTGGATCTGAGGAGGCAATGGACATTTACCAAACCTTATCTGGTATTTACATTATCGCAGGAGAAAGTGCAAATGGTTCAGCGGGTACAGGTGACCAGACTGATCTTACATCACGTGGGAGCGATGATATATGGATCATAACGCTGGATGAGGACGGAAATTTAGTGGAATAGGACATAAGCGGACAGGCTTAACGGGCTTGTCCGTTTTTAGTTACATAATTTCTTCTCTGTAAGCTTTTATAACCAGCCGGGAAGTTTTGATTCAGAGATAAAAAAGGGTAAAAAAACTTCAGGATTAACGAATAAAAAACAACAAAAAACACAAACCGATTATAAAATTTAATCAATACTTAATCAATGAGAAAAACATTTTTATTAGCCGCGGTATTTTTGCTGCAAACCATTTCTTTTGCCCAGGTGGGTATAGGGACGGATAACCCCGATCCTTCTGCCATGCTGGACCTAATTTCGACCGATAAAGGCTTGCTGCCGCCCCGCATGACGGAAACTCAGAGAGATGCCATCATATCTCCCGCGGAGGGGCTTGTCATTTATAATACCACAAGCCACTGCCTCGAGTTCTGGAACGCCTCAGTATGGGTGGGTATGTGTAACGGTAGTACAGATCCTGATAACCCCGGTAACCCTGTTCCTTTCAATTACCGATTTGGAGGAGAGGGATATGAATATATTACCTCCATACAGCAAACTGCTGACGGGGGGTACATTCTATTGGCAATGAGTTTCTCTTCAGCTTCCGGAGATGTGACGGATACTAATAATGGAATCGGGGCGGATGCTTGGGTAATAAAATTAGATGCCTCGGGAAATATGCAGTGGAACAAGCTCTATGGTGGATATGAGCAGGAATTCACTCGCTCCATTCGGCAAACCATGGACGGAGGTTACATAATGGTATCAGTTACCACTTCTTCAGTTTCCGGAGATGTAACGGATACCAGTAATGGACTCCTCGATGCCTGGGTAGTAAAATTAGACGCCTCGGGAAACATACAGTGGAACAGGCTCTATGGCGGAAGTGGATACGATGATACTAGCGACATACAAGAAACTGTAGACGGAGGGTACATTATGGCAGGAGTATACGACAATTTTGGTTATTTCTCAACCTGGGTAGTGAAATTAGATGTATCCGGAAACATACAATGGAGCAATCTCTTTGGTAGCTATCAGAACTACTATATGCGCCAACTCAAACAAACTACTGATGGAGGTTATATCATAGGGGGATATGGTAGTGAGGCGTCTGGGAGTAATGATTATAATATAGTGAAAATAGATGCTTCCGGAAATGAGCAGTGGAACAAGACTTATGGCGAGAGTAATCAGGATGACCAATGTATGGATATAGAGCAAACTACAGACGGAGGTTACATAGTAGTAGGATACACCAGTCCTTTAACTTTTGGAGCTACAATGGATGCCCCTAATGGAGGCGCTGATGCCTGGATACTTAAATTAGATGCTTCTGGAAATAAGCAGTGGGACAATTTCTATGGCGGAAGTGGAAATGAACAAGCTAGCTCCGTTCAGTTAACCGCAGATGGAGGTTACATTGTGGCGGGGCACAGCAGTTCTTCTGTTTCCGGGGATGTGACTGATACTTCTAATGGAGGCACAGATTACTGGATATTTAAATTAGATGCTTCCGGAAACAGACAGTGGAGTAAGCTTTATGGAGGTATTGGATCTGAGGAGGCAATGGACATTTACCAAACCTTATCTGGTATTTACATTATCGCAGGAGAAAGTGCAAATGGTTCAGCGGGTACAGGTGACCAGACTGATCTTACATCACGTGGGAGCGATGATATATGGATCATAACGCTGGATGAGGACGGAAATTTAGTGGAATAGGACATAAGCGGACAGGCTTAACGGGCTTGTCCGTTTTTAGTTACATAATTTCTTCTCTGTAAGCTTTTATAACCAGCCGGGAAGTTTTGATTCAGAGATAAAAAAGGGTAAAAAATTTCAGGATCAACGAATAAAAAAATAACAAAAACCAAATTTTATTAAACAATGAAAAAGCAAATTATTTTATTGGCGGTGCTGTTGATGACAGGGGCTGCCTTGAACGCGCAAGTCGGTGTTGGGACAGATGACCCGAAAGCCACTTTGGAAATCGTGGGTGAAACCACCGCGAACGTACCGGACGGAGTCTTGGTACCCCGTTTTACAGTAGCGGAGCTTTCTGTAAAGGATGCCGCCTATGGGGCAGGCCAGAACGGAACTTTGGTATTTGTAACTTCAGGAGTAGGCTCTGCCGGGAAAACTTCTGACATTACAGGGCCGGGCTTCCACTATTATGACAACGCGACCTCCAAATGGGTTGCGGTAGGAGGCGGAGGAGCTTCAGTACCTGCAGTATATCAGAACATACTGGGAGAAGCCGTAACAGTAAATGCGGCGAGTTATGCGGCTTTGGCAACTGACTTTTTAATCAGAACTACTTTTAGTGCAACTGTTACAATTACTTTACCTGACGCAGATGCTTCAAACAAAGGGAAAATGTACGCGGTTTATAATAATAATTCTGCAGCATCTACTGTGATTGTTATTTCAAATTCAGTAGTGGGAAACCCTAATATGAATCAAAATAGAGCAAAGTTCTTTGTTAGTGATGGTTCAACTTGGGTATCAATGAGTTTTAACTAATAATTATTTAAACAAAAAAAAATGAAAAAGATAAGTATATTTTTAGCCGCTTCATTCTTTACAATGAATGTGTTTGCTCAAGTAAACAGTAACCTGGCAATAGAACCGAACATTACAGAAAGTAACGCATTTTTAGATGCCAGTACCAATTTTAATACATCAGCTAACAGTTCGCACAGTTTAGGAAAAGGATTGGTATTTCCGGATACGGATTTAACCCAGTTTGAATTTGACTTTAACGCAGCTGATGGTATAACATTTCCCTCATATTTTGATGGTATGGTAGTTTACAATGTGGGAACGGGAAATACTGTTACCGGAGGAAACAACCCTGCTGATCCAAGCGCGGTAATTCCTGGTTTCTACTACTTCTCCAACCCTGATGGGGCTGCTAATGGGAATGTAGCCGACGGTGTTTGGTTGCCTTTAGGAGGCGGAAGCTCTAAGGTGGAGATTGACAATAGCGAAAGCATTACCAATCTGGTTATAGGGGGTGAACAGGTATATGCCATAAAAGGGACATTTACCGCCAATGGGACAACTACAGCTGTTACATTGTCAAATAACCCTTCAGGTGTCGAAACCTTATACAGGATTACCATCTACAGAGACGGTGCCGTATACGGTACCAGTGTGTATTCTTATGACAAGTCCAGCGGGTCTGCCTATACGGGAGCCCCGGGTATGTCTGTCGTTTATCCGGCAGGGACTTATGAATACGTGATGGAATATCTGAAATAAGATCATAAAGGAACTGATCGGCTCTGTACTTTACAGGGCCGGTTTTTTAAAATCATCAGATTCATTTTTAATTCAAAATAAAAGATTATGAAAAAATTATTGTTTTTGACATTCATTGCCATATCGGTGTGTGTCTTCAGCCAGGTAGGAATCAATACCGAAAATCCTCAAGCCATATTTCATGTAGATGGTGCGCAGGATAACCCTTCAACAGGAATTCCTGCTACTATTGAACAAGTAAATGACTTTGTTGTGACCCAAGATGGAAATGTGGGAGTAGGTATAGTCAATCCGGTAGACAAACTGGAAATAACCTCAGGAGTTCCAGGGATTTCCGGTTTAAAATTTAATAACATCAACAGCTCGACACCACCCAATTATAACACGGCAAGCTTGGGTATCGACGCAAACGGAAATGTTGTAGTTCAGAGTCCCAAGCCTATTTTGACGGCTTTTAAAGCTTTTGTCATAGATGATGATGTGGCTGCAAATTCCCTGATCAGTATAGGTACGCTGGAATTCAGGTATAACGGGAGCTGTGTTCTCGGAGATACTTATTATATACAGACGCGTTCCACTTCAGGCGTAAACAACGTAGGGATAATCCACGGGATTTACAGGACCTCACAAACGGGCAGTACTTTTGTAAATACAGCACCTCTTCACGTCACACCTACTTTTTCCAATATTACGGCTAGTGCCATGAATTGTACAGACAACGGACATACACAGTTTTCATTTTTCTCCTATACAGACCGTACATTTTACAGGGTAAATGTTCACATTGCAGATGGAGATGGCCTAGGCCTTGGTGCAAATGGGTATATTTTTGTAGAGTTTCAAAGATAATATTTTAACAAATGAAAAAATTGAAACAATGAAAAATTCATATTATTTGCTCTTACTTGCTTTAGGGCCGGTAAGCATTTTCGGACAAGTGGGACTTAACACTGAAAACCCGCAGGCTTCTTTCCATGTAGACGGCGCCGGTGACAATCCGGGTACAGGCTCACCCTCCGTCTCCCAACAACTGAATGATTTTGTTGTAACAAGCCAGGGAAATGTGGGAATCGGTACGGCGAGTCCCACCGCCAAACTTGAGATAACTTCAGGGATCCCTGATGTTTCGGGTTTAGTCTTTCACAACATAGATAGTTCGACTGATCCTGATTTTAATAGTGTTCGTATAGGTATTGATTCCACCGGCATGGTGCAAATCCAAAACTCAAACCCTATTTCAACTGTTTTCAGATCATTTAGCATTGACGGCAATGTGGCAACAAACTCATTGGTTACAATAGGTGGACTTCAGTTCCGATACGCCGCTGGTAATTGCATCAATGGAACTTCTCATCCGCAAATACGATCTATTTCCGGTGTTAATAATATAAACATCATGCATGGAAGTTTTAGAACTTCCCAAATCGGAGCTGTATTTGTTAACAGTACATTGGCTACAATTACTCCTACTTTTTCAAATCTAACAGTCATACCGGTAAACTGTTATAATAATGGTCACGCTTCATTCTCCTTCTTCTCTTACACAGATATGAGTTTATACAGAGTAAGCTTTCATGTAGCAGATGGAGATAGCTTAGGCTTCGGCGCACAAGGGTATTTTTTTATTGAGCATCAGAAATAAGATTACACTATTTAAAAATAACACAATTATAGTTAGAGTTATGCAATTGAATAATAAGAAAAAAATGAGGATTTATATGAGCGTCATTGTAGCATTGATGATTTTCAACTTATTGCTGATAGCGGCTGCTTTTACTTTGAGCTCATTTAATCCCGGCTCCTCCTTAAAAGCAGCCTTTATTTTCATGGAAATATTTTTCATTCTGGTGTATTTCAATATACAATGTTTTGAATATGACAGTTCAGGCGAAGTAATTTCCGTAAAAAGCTATCATCCATTGTTAAAAACGAGTGAAAGGCGTACGGAATTTCCAAAAGATAAGTTAAGGAGCTTTAATGTAAGTAACCATTATGATGGGGTCAAGTTGAATTTATATTTAAATTCATATAAGGAATATCCTGTTCACATTCAATATATAGTGCATGGCTTAAGCAAAAAACACAAGGATCAGTTAAAAGAATCTCTCCAGAAAACCGTCACATCAAATTCTTAAAAGCAACCAAAAACCAATAAGTGATTTACTAACTGTTTAGACTTTATAATGGGATTATCATCTCAAACTGTATATAAAAATAAAAACAACCAAATACGAATTTTATTAAACAATGAAAAAGCAAATTATTTTATTGGCGGCACTGTTGATGACAGGGGCTGCCTTGAACGCGCAAGTCGGTGTTGGGACAGATGACCCGAAAGCCACTTTGGAAATCGTGGGTGAAACCACCGCGAACGTACCTGACGGAGTATTGGTGCCTCGTTTTACAGTAGCAGAGCTTTCTGTAAAGGATGCCGCCTATGGAGCAGACCAGAACGGAGCTTTGGTTTTTGTAACTTCCGGAGTGGGATCCGCTGGAAAAACATCTGACATAGCAGGGGCAGGTTTTCACTACTATGATCATCCGGCTTCCAAATGGGTTGCCGTAGCCGGTACAGGTGGTGGCGGTGGAACAGTAACCGCGGATAACGGATTGACAAAGACCGGGGACAACATAGAGCTGGGAGGCCCTTTGATCAAGCCGACAACCATATCAAATGTTACCGGAACCAATAAATTTGCAATTACCGGAACAGGTGTGGACGCCATCAATTTTGACAATAACACGCTGAGCATAGACGCTACAAACAATAGAGTGGGTATTGGAACCGCAAGCCCCGGTAACCTGCTTCATTTAAACGGAAACGATCCGCTTCGGATGGAAGGTGTCACAACAGGTAATGTTTCAACTGACCTTTTGCTGGGGGTGGATAACACAGGCGTGGTAAAAACTATAGCCACAGGACAACAATTGCTGGATATGCTGTCTGTCCCTGTTCCCGCAATATTCAGCTTAGACAGTACAATAAACGATTTCCTGGATGGCGTGCCGCCCGGAGCGTATCATTTTTTTCCTATGGTGCTTGTTAAAAATCAAATACAGGGTTTGACCTATAATCCGGTTACAGGTCGCGTTACCATACCTGCCGGAACCTATCAGTTCTCGTTTGTTTATGAAGCCCTTCATAATACGAATTGTACCATAAGCTCTTATTTTGTTGATTTTCCGAATTCTTCAGGAGGCAATCAGAGGATCCACAATACTGCTTCTCATGCCACCGATGGATTATCAAATCATGGCGGAATCATCACTTATACAACAACCTTTCCCGCCACGAGGACTATGGATATTCATTTAGGAAGAGGACAATCCGGTAATTGTGAAGGGCCGGGAATGTCTTTGATAGAAAGATCAACTCATATGGTTATAATGAGATTAGGAAGTTGATTATTCAAAATAATAAAAAAATGCCCTGGAAAGCCGGCTGTAAAAAGTAAATTTCAGAAGATCATTTTCAGAACATTTCAAATGAGATAAATTAAATAAAAAGTGAAATTCTAATAAAAACCGGCTCTATGAACAATAAATCTGATTCTTAGAGCCGGTTTTTATTAGAATTCTCAAATACACGCAACGGATAATAATTATCTTCTTTTGAACCGTGCTGTTTTGGGTTGTTTGCTTTTTTCCGGGCTTCCTTTGAATCTTGAGGGTCTGGGCTGTTTGGGTTTTACAGGGGTCAATTCAAAATTTTTCATCGGATAGGGATTGTTTGCCGCTTCCGGGATTTTCATCCCTATGACTTTCTGGATGTCTTTTACGTATTCCTTTTCATCGATATCGCAAAAGGAAATCGCGATACCCTCGCTTCCGGCACGTCCGCCTCTCCCGATGCGGTGTACGTAGGTTTCGGGAATGTTGGGGATTTCGAAATTCACAACATATTTCAGTAGGTCGATATCGATTCCACGGGCTGCAATGTCGGTCGCAACCAATACCTGCATTTTTTTATCCTTAAAATTATTCAATGCATTCTGTCGTGCATTTTGTGATTTATTTCCGTGGATTGCCGCAGCGGAAACATTCAGTTTTGCCAAAGCTTTTACCAATTTATCGGCTCCGTGTTTAGTGCGTGTAAAAACCAAAACACTTTCTTTGATCTGATCTTTGATTAAACCATGCAGCAATGGGATTTTATTGTCTTTGTCGACATAGTAAATTGCCTGCTGTATGGTTTCAGCCGTAGTTGATTCCGGTGTAACTTCCACTTTTACAGGTTGGTGTAAAATGGTATTGGCCAATTCCTGAATAGGCTTTGGCATCGTAGCGGAAAAAAACAAGGATTGCCTTTTGGGAGGCAATATCTGCAATAATTTTTTGATGTCGTGGATGAATCCCATATCCAGCATCCGGTCGGCTTCGTCCAGAACAAAAATCTGGATGTCTTTGAGCGAGATGATTTTTTGATTGATCAGATCCAGCAAACGTCCCGGTGTAGCGACCAAAATATCGATCCCGTTTCTCAGTCTTCCTACCTGGGGATTTTGTTTGACACCCCCGAAAATAACGGCGTGCTTCAGAGGAAGATGTTTTCCGTAATCAGAAAAGCTCTCTTCAATCTGAATTGCCA
>CAZKOC010000011.1:0-23890 GCA_964554275.1 uncultured Weeksellaceae bacterium | reverse complement strand
TTTGCCTGTTCTTAAAAATAAATACTGCGAGAAGGATGCCTAAAATAAATATGATAGCGAGCGAAATGATGATGACATTTTTTACACGTTGCTCTTTCTCGTAAATTAATTCTTTCTTTTGAAATGTAAGTCTGGATTGCAGGAGCGCCAGTTCTTTTACTTTATCCTGATTATATGTGGAATCGGTATAACTGTGGAATTTTGTTGAAGCCTCTAGCGCATTTCTGTAATCACCCAATTCGTTATAGCTTTGATAAAGTAATTTATAGCCCGGTATGGTTTCCATCCAGGCTCCCTGTTCTTCCAGTTTTGGAATTGACTGTTGCAGGAGTTGTATGGATTTGTGGTAATCTTTATTGTGGTAAGCAACGTGTGCCATTCCCATATCGGCAAGATACTTATTGAAATCATTGCCTGTCATTTCCCCAATTTGATACATCCGGCTGTAGAAACCCTCAAGTTCGCCGTGCTTGTTTTGTTGTAATAAGATTGCGGTAAGGACGGACAAAACATCGGCTTCGGCCATCAGGTTTCTTTCCCTCACTATTGCAAGCGCTTCCCTTGCATATTTTTCCGCTGCTATCAATTCTCCCAAATCACTGTTTGCTGATGCCAGATTGATCAGTGTATTGGCTTTTCCCATCATATCACCGCTCTTTTTGGTAAGTGACAGAACTCTTTTGAAATATTTGATGGCTGTTTTTTGGTCGTTGATTTGTCCGTATGTATTCCCGATGGTAAATAACAGGCCGTAATAATTTTTGACATCATTCACCGAATCTGTGACAGATAAAGCATCTGTAAGTATTTGTAAGGCTTCAGTGTATTTGCTCTGCCGGCTGTGAATTCCACCCAGGCTTATGCTGATTGAAGATTTGAGTGTGCTTTTTTCCTCAGCAAGCAAATGGGCTTTTGACAACAGCTGGCCTGCCTCGGAAATATTTCCGCCAAACAATTGGATTCTTCCCAAATTATAATAACAGGCAGCTTGACCGTTTTGATAGTTTTCCTTTTCAAATTTCTTAAGATAATTAAGGTTTAATTTTTCCGCATAATTAAAATCCCCTGTACTGAAAAGTATATTATTGGCATTTGTTATTTGTTCAATAAGTAAATCCATTTTATTTTTTTCTGCAAAAACCAGCATTGAGTTTATGTGGTTTTTTACAGAATCCTGTTGTTGCTCCGAAGCCCAGTATAGTGCAATCTGCTGATGGGTTTTTGATTTATCTGCAGATGAAGTAACTTCTTTCAGTACTTGCCGAAGAGAATCAATTGGTGTAATAGAATAAGATTTAGTGGTTAATGTGACTAGGAAAATAAAAATTAATCTAATCTTCATAAAAAATAACGGTTGAGTTTAGATTACAAATTTAATCATTTCTTTGTTTTCTTCAGAAAGATTAAATCTGCACCATCATATAATCTTGCGGCAAACCAACCAAACTTTTATTTCATTTAATGAATAAGTATTCTTATATTAAGAAATGGAAGTAACAATAACTTCCAATACTTTAACAGCATCCCCAACGAAATAACGTAGATTAACCAGAGTCAAAGAAGCATTCAATTAGCAGTTTGTTTTTTTCCTGCTCTGAGCCAATAGAAACCTAAAAGGATCGCAAAGGAGATAAGGAACGGCATCCAGTTATCAATGGGAGCGGGATCTATGGGGTCGTCATCTGTGGGAGGGTCAATGGGTCCTGCCAGGACAGGTAATGTATAAACCATCCACATTATGGCTAACAATCTGTATTTTAAAATATTGTTTTTCATCTTCTTGGTATTTGGGAATTAGTGTTTGGTAAGCGGCGGTACAGGGTAATTGAAATTTTTACCAAATACTTTCTACCGATTACCATCTAGTTATTGATCGCTTTTTTGGTTTTAATTTCTCCGTTTCTGGTTTGAACCCTGATTATCAGAACTCCTTTTGAACTTGATTTGGTTTTGTAGAAGTTCGCATTGACTTTGTTATTGGAATGAATGTTTCTTCCGCTCAAATCAAATAATTCAACCGAAAGGATTTTCTCTTTTCCGGATTCCACTACTATGAAATCATTGTCCTTGTAAATCTGAACTTCGTCGGATGTCAGATCATCTGTTCCCATTGTTACTTCTTCTTGGTAAACAATTTCAAACCTGTCGTTGAATTCTCCCGCGATTGATTCAAATTCATAACCGGATTCCATCAAATTGTGAATGATATGTAAGGCATTGTCTTTTAAATAAATAGTAATATTCCCTTCTGCAAATAATCCGTCAAAATGATCAAGCGATATTTTGAATTTTCCGTCTTCGACTGCCCTGAATCCCAACGGAACTCCATCTGATGCTTCAAACGGAAATGCTCTTCCCTGGATGGTGAATTTCTGTCCGTTAATCAAATTATACAACGCCGAACCTTCATAGCCGAACAGCCTGCCGTCCATCTGGTTGTCAATTCCGTTTGTAGCTCCGTCCATATAGCTTACAAGAATCTGATTGTATGCCTGGCTTTCGTCGCCATTGAGATTCAGCCAGAAACGATGCCTTTCGGTTTGGTCAACTTTAAAGAAGTCCGCATCATCATTTGTTCTCATCGAATTATCGAAATTCACCGAGACATCTGATGTAGTGACAATGAATCCTTGTCCGACAGAAATGATTCCGTCGGGAATGCTCCCGCCGCCTGCCGCCGCCACGCAGTTGCCCAAAGTACAGGTTGCATAGTTGTTTCCTGCACTATGATTGTTGTTCCAAAAATAAAGTGTGGAAATACCCGGGTTTGCAGATATAAAATCATCGGCATGGATGTTGGACGGATAAGGATTCCCAATCGAAGTATAATTTCCGGCCACAGTTGCGACACTTAAATCACCGTTGAACGGAATGCCGGTAAAAATTCCTTCATAAACCGCCGGAACGGACGAGTTAAAATTATTCGGTGAACGGAATAAATAGCCCACACCGGAGTTCATCACGGAATTTTCATCGAACGGATCCGGGTTTACATAGCCGTTTGTTCCATTATAGACATAGATCCTTCCGGTAGAGCCGGGATAATTCGTAATACCGTTCACGGTTTCGGGAGAAAAATTGAACAGATTCTGATTGATTACAGGAGGTGACCATAAAGTATAATCCAGCCTTACCATCGGGTTGCTGTCTCGATGAACAGTAATCTCTTCGGTGTTTTCTATATTTTCAATCTGGATCAGGTTTCCATTGTCGGCCACTACGAAATCTTGCGCCGCTGCATTATTGATGATTTTCCCGTTTACCGTAAAAGTGAATCCCGAAGGAATTTCAAGACTTCCGTTTGCGGTTACTTCCAGTTCGCAGGCGGTTAAATCGGAAGACAAAATTAATTCTCCGTCAATAATGGCTTTTTTATCGAAATACGGTTCGCCATTGCTCCAAGAAATACCGTTCCATATCGTGGAATCAGGACAGTCAGAAGGTATGGATTGCAATTCGTAAGCACCCATATCTATTTGCGTTCCGAATAGTCTCGGGTTACCTGCCAAATCAAGCGTATTTTCATCCAGCCCCGGATACAGGCTGTTATTACCTGTATTGACGGCAGGAGAATTCGGCTTCAGTGTATAATTGCCGTTTCCGGCATTTGTAAATAATGGGTTTACATTTTTATTGCCGTTTCCGGCAAAACCACCCTGCACTATAGAATACTCAATAGTGGTAGTATTACCACCGCCCTCGTTGGCTATTGCCGAACTGTTTCCCCATATAATGCTATTGGCTACCGCTGTAGAAGCCCTGTTATATATAGCCCCGCCATTACCTGCATGGTTGTTATAAAATGTACTGTTGATAATATTGACCGAATTGGAACTACTGTAAATCGCCCCTCCGTTATTAGAGGCACGGTTGCCGGCAAACAGGGAGTTTATCACTGTGGTATTTGCTGTTTCGTTGAAAAGTGCCGATCCGTAGTTTGCCCTGTTTTTTGAAAAGATAACCTTTTCAATAACAAGAGGGGAGCGGTAATTGTAAAATCCTCCAGCCCGGTCCCCGGCGTTGTTACCCGTAATTTTGAGATTTGAAAACCGGGAGGCTGAATTTACGTTAACAGCAATCAGTCCTCCACCATTGTTGAGGGTGATGGAGTAACTGTTGACGTTCAGAGTACTGCTTGAATTTGCGTTCCCGCCAGTAATAGTAAACCCGTCTATTGCTGCGTTTCCAAGATCATTGGAGGCAATTACGACATGATAAGAATTATCGGAAATATTGGAAAGGACTAAGTCATTTCCTGAACCTGTGATTTCATCATTATCATTTAAATCACCACTAAGAATCGTTTCATTGGTCTTCCAGTCCCTTTGCGAGAGTTCGGTTTCGGTACCGGTAAACCCACCGTGAATTTTCACATTTTTTACCATTGCAAAAGAATGTAATCTTTTATTGGAAGATTGAAATAATAAATTATCGGGTCTGTACATGGGGTTGTAAGTGCCTTCTGCTACCCAAATCTCTAACGGGTTTTCTTCTGTCCATTGGTTCTGATTTTCTTTTGCAAATTTTAAAGCATCTGCTAGTTCAATAACGGCATTGGCCCAATTTTCTCCTGTACCATAACTACCTATTGCATTTTGATTTACATAAAGGATATTTTCTGTATTGGGTAAAATTGGAAGATCATGATATTCATAGGCTCCTAAATCAATAAAATCCCCTATCAGACGCGGACTTCCAGACAAATCATAATCATTTTGAAAATCAGTATAGTGTAAATTATCACCTGCATTAATGGCTAGGCTGTTAATCTTTAACTTATAATTTCCTAAGGTCGTCGGGGCGGAATCTGCGGATATTGGATTAATAAAGAGATCTGAAACACTAAGACCCGAAGGAAGCCCAGGTATATTGCCAATTGTACTTCCATATACGATACTTTGTATAATGTTGCTGCTGCTGGATGAATGAATATTTTCACTTCCTGAACCAAATATACTGCCGCTGTTGCCCCATACAATACTATTGAATACATAAGCGGTGGAATTCTCATAATTGTAAATAGCCCCCGAGTAAAAAGACCTGTTGTTGATAATCGTAACATTTTTTAATGTAGGGGAAGAATTATATTGATTGCTAATTCCTCCTCCAAAGCTATAATATGTATCCGAGAAGTGTATATTTTCAGCAAGATTACCACAAATTAACACATTGGTAAGAGTGGGAGAAGAGTTGCTGGTATTTGCGATCCCTCCACCACTACTCCTGGTTCTATTACCACTGATAATTACGTTTTTTAATATAGGTGAAGAATTTAAATCATTATGCATGCCTCCGCCTATCCCTGACGTCCAAGTATTTACCCATTCGGCTACATTATTCCTAATAGTTACATTCTTTAAGGTAGGGGAAGAGCCTTCGTTATACATTCCTCCTCCGGAAAGAATACCTAGATTATTAGTGATTGTTACCTTTTCTAAGGTAAGAGAAGAATTTTTACTGGCTATTCCTCCTCCTCTTCCCGTTTCTGTAGTTGTAGGATAACCGGTTATAGTTGTTCTATTGTTGGCAATTGTTATATTGGTGAGTATGGCAGAAGATTCAACGGTATAAATTCCCCCGCCTCTTGATGCAGCTTGGTTATCTTTTACTATGAGGTTATTAAGAGTGGGGGAGGAATTTCCAATATGAATTCCACCACCGAATAGACCGAAAATATAAGCTCCATTAATATATCTGTAGAGATAACCATTAGCTTTACCATTTTTAATGGTAAAACCATCTAAAAGAGCAGTCCCTACAAATCCTGCTGATATTACCAAACTGTAACCATTGTCGTTGCCTTTTAAGATAGTTTCATTAACTTCCCAATCACGGCCTGCTATTGTAGGTTGACCGCTATCGGGAAATCCGCCATAGATTTTCACGTCACGAACCATCAGGAAAGAGGCAAAGTATGCGGAAGGGGAGTTGGTTTCAGGATTAATTTCTGGGATATATTGACCCTTTGCTACATATATTTTTAAAGGGTTACTGGCATCCCAGAGGTTGTTGTCTTTGTTGGCCTGCGCCCATTGCAAAGCTTTGGCGAGGTTGGCTGGGTTGCTCCACGATGAGCCGTTATCCGTGGCATTTTCTTTTACGTAAATAATATTATTCGTAGGAGAAATTTGTGCGGTTGTATAACTACCCGAAAAAATGAATAAAAGCAAAAAAAAATTGAGGAGAAACGTATTCATTATTGATAAATTAAGAATGTTGTTTCATCAAAAATCTGTACTTAAATATTTGAATCAAAATATTAAGCGTTACAACAGCGTTTCCTAATTTACAAAAAACTGTAAATCAATTAAATAAATTTTTCTTCAATCGTTCTGATGAATTCTGCCGGAGAAATTTCTTTATCGAGATGTAATTTTTGCTTCAGCCTGTGCCGAGTTACACGAAGAGAAGAGGGAGAAATGCCCAATGCGGCGCTGATTTCTTTGTCGCTTAATCCTAATTTAACAAGGCAGAGATACCTTATCTCAGCTTGTGAAAGTGCGGGATATTTTTCATAGAGATAGTCCAGAAACATAGGATAAACGGTATCAAACTCTTGTTGGAACTTTTTCCAGTCTTCATCGGTTAGAATAATAGAGTTTTGTAGTTGTTCCATTGAGACTGCCGGCGCTCTTTGTTGTTTTAATAGCTTTTCAATGATATGGCTGTTTTCTATGAGCTTTTCTTTGAAAGAATTCAACTGCCGTTTTGCTTTGTTGATTTCGTCTTTCATTTTTTCGGAGTCTTCCTCTACCGATTTTCTTTTATATTCTGCTCTTGCAAGTTTCAGGTTTTGTTTCAGGCGGTAACGGTTATAGGAAAATCCGATCAGTGTAAAAAGAAAAACCGAAGAAACGATGATGATGTTTCGCGTGAAATTCTGTTTCCTTATAGTTAATTCCGACTGTTCAGCTATGTTTTTTAATTTTTCGTGTTCGAGCTTATTGTTCACGTTAATTACTTTGCTTTCATTTAAATTGTTGAGGTGTTTCTGTAGAAGATTTATATAATTGTCATAATATATTGTAGCGCTGTCGTATTGATCAGTCTTTTTATAAGCATTAAATAAATTCTCTGAAGCGTTTAGTTTTCCTTTTATATAATTTTTTTCTGAAGCCAGATCAAATGCTTTTTTCCAGAGACGGATTGCATGATTGTAATTCTCTTTACGCCAATATATTTCAGCCAAAAGATTCCCAGCCTTGGCTAAGTCGTCCTGTTGTTTGTATCTTGTGCTGGATTCAACATTGGCAATCAGTAAATCCTCCGCTTCATCATATTTTCCCTGCATCATATAACCTCTTGCGATACTGCCGTCGGAAACGCCTTTCCATATAGGGGCAAACGATTTTCCATACATTTTGGCTGCTGCAAAATATTTTTTTTCTTTCGGGTCGTACTTATCAATAGCTTTTTTTAGATTCTGAGAATAATAAATCCCGCTGTCCGGTTTATTCATTTCATAATAGCTTAATGCCAATATATCAGATTGAAGGCAGAATACGTGAATATTGTCGCTTGGCTCTCTCAATAGTTTTAGGGATTTTAAGCCGACGTTTATACTTTTATCGTATTCTTCGAGCATATAATAAGTACGGCTCAGGTTATAATACCTAACGTATGCAGAGGGAAAGTATCTGATGCCGATTTTTTCCTGTATCTCAATTGCCTGGCTGTTATAAAATAATCTGTCTTCGAAATTTTCGGATTGCTTCTCGGCATAAAGCGTATATAATTCGGAAAGTAATTGCTGATTTTTCAGGAGAATAGCTTCTTTCATAAGTTCTTTCAATTCATTTCTATCAGTTTCCAAAATTTTCCCGAAGATCGACTTACCTAAAAATTCGTACATTTTTATCCTGATGGACAAATAGGGATAGGGATTCCTTTTTATATACTCATTTAATTCAGAAACCGCATGGGCAAATTTTTCCTTATTGGCATTATTCCAAAGGTCTTTGTATGTTTCATTGGCTTTGATGGTTTGGAAGCGGTCATTTGTTTTCCATGCCACAATTAATTCTTCAGCAGACATATTTTGAGCGTATATGAATGAAGATATTGTAATAGAAAAAATCAGAGAAAAGAGAATTTTCATTTTGAGTAAAAAGATAAATAATTCATACAAAAAAGTAATATAGCAAATCTAAACTAAAAAACAGATGTTCTTTTGCTTGTTTAGCAGATTCAAAATTTAATAAACAAACATTTGCATTATAATAAATTAATTGTACTTTTGCAAACCCAAAAATGGGGTTAAACATATTTTTATAGTATGCCAACAATACAACAATTAGTAAGAAAAGGAAGAACAAAACTGGCCAAGAAGAGTAAATCGGCTGCTTTGGATTCTTGTCCGCAACGTCGCGGCGTATGTACACGTGTGTACACGACTACACCAAAAAAACCAAACTCGGCAATGCGTAAAGTTGCCCGTGTTAGGTTGTCAAATGGTAAAGAGGTCAACGCTTATATCGGTGGAGAAGGGCACAATCTACAAGAGCACTCGATAGTATTGGTTAGAGGAGGAAGGGTAAAGGATTTACCCGGAGTACGTTACCACATCGTTCGTGGTGCGTTGGATACCGCGGGAGTTAACAAGAGAACTCAACGTAGAAGTAAGTATGGAGCAAAACGCCCAAAAGAGAAAAAATCATAAAAGACTTTGAGAAATGAGAAAGACAAAAGCTAAAAAAAGACCGTTACTTCCAGATCCAAAGTTCAATGATCAATTGGTAACACGTTTTGTAAACAATATGATGTACGATGGTAAAAAAAGTATTGCATTCAATATTTTTTATGAAGCTATGGACATCGTAGAAAAAAGAAAAGAAAACGCAGAAAAATCTGCGCTTGATATCTGGAAAGATGCTTTGACCAATGTGATGCCGCACGTAGAAGTGCGTTCGCGCAGAGTAGGTGGGGCTACATTCCAGATTCCTATGGAAATTCGTCCGGACAGAAAAATTGCTACCGCGATGAAATGGTTAATTTCTTATTCACGCAAGCGTAATGAAAAATCAATGGCTCAGAAATTGGCCGGAGAAATCATCGCTGCTGCAAAAGAAGAAGGAGCTGCCGTAAAAAAACGTCAGGATACACACAAAATGGCAGAAGCAAACAAAGCATTCTCACACTTT
This sequence comes from uncultured Weeksellaceae bacterium, assembly GCA_964554275.1. Classification (GTDB taxonomy): domain Bacteria; phylum Bacteroidota; class Bacteroidia; order Flavobacteriales; family Weeksellaceae; genus Moheibacter. Next base: position 14,750 of record CAZKOC010000011.1, on the reverse strand, counting down.
AGAGTATAAGTAAAATGGCAAGAGATTTAAAATATACAAGAAATATCGGAATCGCTGCGCATATTGATGCCGGAAAAACTACTACAACAGAGCGTATTTTGTTCTATACAGGGCGTTCCCATAAAATCGGGGAAGTTCACGATGGAGCATCTACAATGGACTGGATGGAGCAGGAGGCAGAACGTGGTATTACCATTACTTCTGCAGCAACAACTTGTAAATGGCAATTCCCGACTGAACAAGGAAAACCACTTCCTGATGCGAAGGAATTCCACTTCAATATCATAGACACTCCCGGCCACGTTGACTTTACCGTGGAGGTAAACCGCTCATTACGCGTATTAGACGGATTGGTGTTCTTATTTTCAGCTGTTGATGGTGTAGAGCCTCAATCTGAAACTAACTGGAGACTGGCTGACAACTACAAGGTTCCACGTATGGGATTTGTAAACAAAATGGATAGACAGGGTTCTGACTTTTTGAACGTTTGTAAGCAAGTTAAAACTATGTTAGGTTCCAATGCGGTTCCTATTGTACTTCCAATTGGTGAAGAAGCTGATTTCAAAGGAGTGGTGGATTTGATTAAAAACCGTGCGATTGTTTGGCACGAAGAAAATAACGGAGCCACTTTCGACATTGTTCCAATCCCGGAAGATATGTTAGAGGACGTAGCACAATACAGAGGTCAGTTGATTGAAGAAGTTGCCGGGTATGATGACGGACTTCTTGAGAAATACATGGAAGATCCTGATTCAATCACTGAAGACGAAATCAATGCCGCTTTAAGAGCTGCAACTTTGGATATGAGCATCATCCCAATGACTTGTGGTTCTTCATTCAAAAACAAAGGAGTTCAGTTCATGTTAGATGGAGTTTGCCGTTACCTTCCTTCTCCGATGGATAAAGAAGCGATCGACGGAACAAACCCTGACACGGAAGAACCAACTTCAAGAAAACCATCAGCATCAGAACCATTCTCAGCTTTGGCATTTAAGATTGCTACTGACCCTTTCGTAGGTCGTTTGGCATTCTTCAGAGCTTATTCAGGTCATTTAGATGCAGGTTCTTATGTGTTGAACACGCGTTCAGGAAACAAGGAGAGAATTTCCCGTATTTTCCAGATGCACTCCAACAAACAAGAGCCGATTGAATACATTGAAGCAGGAGATATCGGAGCAGCAGTAGGTTTTAAAGACATCAAAACAGGAGATACATTGTGTGACGAAAAGCATCCGATCGTATTGGAAAGTATGAATTTCCCTGATCCTGTAATCGGTATCGCTGTTGAGCCTAAAACTAAGGCCGATATGGATAAAATGGGTATTGCATTGTCTAAATTGGCTGAGGAGGATCCTACTTTTACAGTTAGGACTGATGAAGCTTCAGGGCAAACCATCATTTCAGGTATGGGTGAGCTTCACTTAGATATCATCGTTGACCGTATGCGTCGTGAGTTCAAAGTGGAAGTAAACCAGGGACAACCTCAGGTAGAATATAAAGAAGCATTTACACAGACAGCAAATCACCGTGAAGTTTACAAGAAACAAACGGGTGGTCGTGGTAAATTTGCGGATATTGTATTCAAAATTGGGCCTGCAGATGAAGGAAAAGTAGGTTTGGAATTCGTTTCTGAAATCAAAGGAGGTAATGTGCCGAAAGAGTATGTTCCGTCTATCGAGAAAGGATTTAAAGCTGCTATGAAAAACGGACCTTTGGCCGGATACGAAATGGATTCAATGAAAGTTACTTTAACTGACGGATCTTTCCACCCTGTGGATTCTGATCAGTTGTCATTCGAGTTGGCTGCAAAATTAGGATACAAAGAAGCGGCTCGTGCTGCAAAAGCTGTAATCCTTGAGCCGATCATGAAATTGGAGGTGGTAACACCGGAAGAAAATATGGGTGATGTAGTAGGTGACTTGAATCGCCGTAGAGGTACTGTAAACGGTATGGACGACAGAGCAGGAGCTAAAGTTATAAAAGCATTTGTTCCGCTTTCTGAAATGTTTGGTTACGTAACAGCTTTACGTACATTAACTTCAGGTCGTGCGACTTCTACTATGGAATTCGATCATTATGAAGCTGCTCCTCAAGCAATTGCAGAAGGAGTGATTTCTAAAGCTAAAGGTGTAACCGCTTAATTATTACAGAGATGAGCCAAAAAATTAGAATAAAATTAAAATCATACGATTACAATTTGGTAGATAAGTCTGCTGAGAAAATCGTGAAAACTGTAAAAACAACAGGAGCCGTAGTAAATGGTCCTATTCCATTGCCGACTCAAAAAAGAATCTTTACAGTGTTGAGATCTCCGCACGTAAACAAAAAAGCGCGCGAGCAATTTCAGTTGACTGCTCACAAAAGATTGTTGGACATTTACAGTTCATCATCTAAAACAGTTGATGCTCTTATGAAATTAGAGCTTCCAAGTGGAGTAGAAGTAGAAATCAAAGTGTAGGTTTACACATCGATTGCTGAGCGCAGTCGAAGCACAGATATAAATCCGCCTCAAAAGGGTGGATTTTTTGTTATGAGATTTTTACCAAGTCCAGGCCTCACAGGTTTCCGAAACCTGACAGATATTTTTTGACTGCGGCGACACGCTTGCCACCCAGAAATTTACTTACCCTTGTTAAAGATTATGTAACTAAAATGAAGGGGGGTGTATGCAGGGGCTTTCAAGTAACCTAAAAACACGGTACTCACTATGATGAGTGTAGAAGCATCATATAAAGAGATTACGTATCCAAAGAAGGTAGGATTTAGGGTTAGTCCGTATTTACATTATTACACGAATATGATATATAATAACTGGTACAAGTGCTATATCTATATGGAAGGTAATCAAAGAAGGAGAACCCATCGCCGTATTATAAGAGAATTGGAATATTATGAGAACTAATTAAAATATGCCATATCAAATCAAAGTCTTCGTCCGTCATTGAGGTACTATCCAAAAAACTCTGTAAATAGAAAGGGTTAGCATTTCCTATAATCCTCTATTTTTTATCGGATCTTCAGATCCTTTCGGTTTTAACGAGTTAACCAACCTCCATTTTTTACGGTTAGAATAGAAAATGGAAAAATCCAAAAAAGTGCAAACATATAGAACACACTATAAGGATATGCCCAGAGCGCATCTATGAAATTATATTGTTTGGTGAAAAACAGCATCTGGATGCTTGAGAAAATGAACGTTGCTACCAATGCTGAACTTACGTATAAAAAGGGATGCGTAAACAAGAAATAAAACATCAGAATTACCAGCGGAAAAGCCAGAAGTAATTTGATCCACTGATTAAGGAAGATGAAACGAGCGCCGGCTTTGTTCTTTTCTCTGAAGTTTTTAAAAACGAAACGATTCATCGCTAAAGTTTCTCTCACATTGCTTCGTCCCCAACGGGTAAACATTTTGTGAAGATTCTTAAACCCGGTAGGTGTGTTGGTCAGTACATTGGCATTCCGCTGAAAATTCACATCGTAACCTTGTTTCAAAATCAGGTTTGTCATAGCACGGTCTTCACCGATTGTTGCATATTTTCCCATGAATTTTTGCTCAATCCAATCTTCCAGAGAATGCATCACAGCTTCCCTTTTGTAAGCAGATAGTGCGCCGGGCGTACAAAGCACAAACCCTAATGAACTCTGTGCAGCACGAACAAATTCAAAACTAAACACAAAACTGACATTCAGCATTTTCGGAATGATTCCTTGTTTTTTGTTGAGTACTTTTACATTTCCGGCAACTCCACCACAATTTTTATTCACTACAAACGGGCTAAGTAAATTCCTTACGGTATCTTTTTCTACAACCGAATCGCTGTCGATGGTGATGAAAACCTCTCCGGTTCCGGTCGTGAAACCCCGGTGCAAAGCATGACGCTTTCCTCGGTTTTCCGGTTGTTGATAGACGGTCAATGTATAGTTCAAATCAGCATTGGCCTTGTTGATCCAGTACCAGGTGTCATCTTTACTTCCGTCATCTATGACGATGATTTCCATTTTTTCTTTTGGAAAATTACTCGCCGAAATACTTTTTAAGGTTTCATATACCAATCTCCCTTCGTTATATGCCGGAACCATGATCGTACAAGTTGGAAGGGCATCATCGGTTACCGATTGGATGGGTTTGTATTTGATATACAAATAGGCAATATAAATCAGGAATAAAACCTGGAAAATCAAAGTGACCAATAATGAATAAACCAAAATCTGTCCGGGAATCGTTTCCATTCGTTTGAAATGAATTTCTTCAAAATAAGGACGAAAATTATTGACTGCATAAATCGCACTAAACATTAATATCTGAACGCCAACTAAGATTCCAAAATCTCTTTTGCTCAGATCCTTTAATTTCAATAAAGAAAACCAATTTCTGGCAGATGAAAATTCTGTTTTTTCTATAAGGCTTTTTTCCATTTTTCTCGTTATTTACTTAAAAATTGCTAACCACAAAGTAATGGGAAAATTGAGCCGATTTGAACGATTTACGTTCGATGTTTATCGAAGGATTTGTCGATATTTATCGACAAGAAAGAAACTAAATCGAATGATGAATCCGCATCAGTTCAATTAATTCAACTAAGGATTCTACTTTCAATTTTTCAAAAATCCTCTTTTTAAAAGTGCTAACGGTATTTTGTTTTATATCCAAAGCATTTGCGATCTCCAGATTACCCAAACCTTTTGCATACAGTTCTGCAATTTGTAATTCTCTTTCGGACAGATAATTCAGAGGATTTAAGAAATCCCGGTCATGAGAAGAAAGCTCTAATAGTTTTCGCGTGAAAGGAGGGAAGTAGCTTCCATTTTCAATCATTTCCGATACGGCATTTTGTATTTCGGTTTCTTCACTTAGTTTACTCAAAAAACCGTCTGCACCGGCTTGGATGAACTTTAATGAATAATTTTCTTCTTCAAAACTCGTGAAAACCAAAATTTTCACATCAGGCTGAAGTTGTTTGAATTCCGGAATGACCGAAGTACAGTTTCCGTCTTGAAGCTGAGCATCCAAAATCGCGATGTCAAATTGATGAAGATTTATTTGTTCCCGGATTTGCAATAAACTGGAAGCAATATGGATTTCGAAATTCTCGACCAGATCTTCAATGACCAATTGCATCCCTTGACGGACAATCATATGGTCATCTGCCAACAGGAATTTTAAAGATTTTTGATTGGACGAATTCATTTTACTACATTCAATTTAATTTCAAAAATAAGATTTGTTCCTTCTCCGGGTATGCTTTCGGCCGAAATTTTCCCATCGAAAAGCTGTACAATTTCTTTGCACAAACTGAGTCCCAATCCGGCTCCTAAATTATTAATTTCATTGGAAACGATTCCTTGAAAATAAGGTTCAAATATCTTTTCAATATCAGATTTTGAAATCCCGATTCCGGTATCGGAAATAGTAACATGAAGTTTTATTGTCTTTTCATTTTCTGCCGATGTATGAGCCAGTACCTCTATCTTTCCGTTTTCGGTAAATTTATTGGCATTTCCCAAAAGGTTGATAAATAATTGGTGGATTTTTATATGATCGGCAAAAACGATGGTTTCCGAAGGAATATTATTTTGGATAAGAAATGCATTGTTCCTTGATTCTACATAGGGTTGAAACATTTGTAAAATCGAATTCACTTCATCCCGAAGGTTGAATTCGTTAGGCTGAAGTTCAACTTTCTTTTCTTGGTTTTTTGCGTATTCCAACACCTGATTGGCTTGGATCAAAAGCGAATTATTGGTGAATTCTATCGATTTCAAATATTCAATGATGTTTTGGTCGTCTGTTTTCTTCCGGATTCTTTGGATGAATATATTGATAATTTTTAGCGGTGCCCGTACTTCATGACTAAGCATTCCTATAATTCGATTTTTAAAATTCAGATTTTCATTGATTTTTCGGTTCGCTGTTTTGAGTTCTTTCTCGTATAGGAAAGTCAGCTTCGTATTGTACACGAGCACTGCTAAAACGAAAAACATAAGAACCATCAGACCCAATACGGAATATCTCCGAATTTTATTGTTCAGGGAATTTTGTTCTTGGTACTGGATTTCAAGATTCGAACTGAAATCCTTGACTTTGTTATCATAGATTCCCATGAGATCATTACTCAAGACAATTAAATTGTCGTAATTAAGATAAAGGTTGTGGTTTTTTGAATCTACCGATGAAATATGATTTTCATACTTTTTTATTTCTTTCAGATAATGATCGTTGATAACATTTATAGTGCTGTCAAAGTCAGATTTTACCTTTGCAGTATCAATCGAATTATTGTATTTCGTGATGATAACCGCAGTATCTCTCTTGACGTCTACATTTCCCTGGATCGCGTCTTTGATTCTGGGAAAGAATTTCTTTTTTTTCGTTGTACTGTCCGAAACATAATAAACTTCGACATCAACAAGCTCTGTGAAACGATCTTTGATTTCGATTTTTTCAATTTTCGGCGGCTCTTTTTTATCAATTGGTTTTTGAGATGCTTTATAGGTCGATTCAATCAAATTCTCAAAATCTTTCAGTTTCGAAATTTCGTCTTTTGTATCGATGGAATTTTTGAAAGTCGATTCAGTATTTCCGTAGATATTGATGTTGTCTATATTTCCGGATAATTTGCGCAAAGATTGAAAATATGCTTCCAAAAACTTTTTGTCCTGATCGGTTACAAATTTCTGGAGATTGTTTTGAGCATTTAACAGTTCTTTTCGGGAATCATCGGTCAAAGTTTTCAGAACACGCGTTTCTTTTATTTGATTCTCAATGGTGGTCAGCTTTTTCTCATTGAAATATTCGTTGTAGAAAAATATCAAAATAATAATCTGAATCAGAATGATACACGCTATCAATAAATAATGAATGGGCTGTCTGTATTTTGTTTTAATAATCATTAATCAATTTAAAACGCGAACGAATGTTATATTCTATTATTTAATTTGAAATAATAGATTTTTCAACTATAATTTAGATTGCAGGTTAGAATTTTAGTAGGCTAGGAGATCTTACGACTGAAAAATTCCATTCAAAACTACAAAATAATTCAAAGATGATTTGTTAAGAAATTGCCATTTGGGTAAATTGGTTTAATATTGATTTAAATTGATGCTAAACAAATAAGTTATGTTAAGACCCATAAAAAATGAGCAACAATATGAGCAAACTCTGGAAAGGGTTTATGAGCTAATGCAGAAAGAAATTAAACCCGATTCAAAAGACTCTGACGAATTGGAAATCCTTTCTATTCTTATTAAGGAATATGAGAATGAACATTATACAGTTCCTCAACCTAATCCATTGGAAGCGATTAAATTTCGTTTAGACCAAATGAATTTATCGGAAAATGAATTGTCAAAAATCCTTGGCGCACGTTCCCGTAAGTCAGAAATCCTTTCAGGTAAAAGAAAACTGAGCCTTGCGATGATCCGTAAACTCAATGATAAATTAAATATCCCTGTGGAAGTTTTGATTCAGGAGTATTGATTTATAGAATAAAGAAAAACTGCCTGGTGAAATTGTGCAGGAGCGGGAGTGACTTATATATTGTTGATTTTTGACGCACGACAAAATCAGCAGAAATATAAAATTGAACTTAAAGATTAGAAATACTTTAAAATAAAAGAGAAAAGGAGCATTTAATAAAGTGTTTTAAAATCATATATTTGACCTTCTGCATGCAATTGAAAAACTACACCTTTCCATAACTTTTTTGCAGAATCTTTAATATTACTTTTTTCGTTAATTTGTACCGAATCAAAAATATTATATTCATCCTCATCCTCATCCGAAGTATAAATATTAAACTTTAATTTTATAGTATCTTTATTTTCAATGTAAGTTTGAATATGGAGGTTGTAATTATTATTTAGTGATGAAACTGAAATTTTACGACTAAGGGGTTCAATATCGTAAAAAGAAATTTTTAAGTTAGGTGTTGTGTACTTTAAAAGTTTATAGAATTCTTCCATTATTTCTAATCCAATTGAAGAATTCGGATTATTCTTGATGTCTAGTAATTGTTGATTTTCTTGTCGCAATGTGGATATAACACGTTTACTCTGATTATTTTTATCCACTATATAAACTAAAAATACTATAACTACTATAATTATTGATATTAACATAAAAAAATATTTAACTTAAATTATTTGAGTGAATCTTTTGTATTTATTAGGCACAATTCAGAGTTATATTTAAATTCTTTAACATTTTTCGAATATACAAAAAATGTATTCTAAAACATTTCATTATTATAGCCCTTTGAGATTTTAAAATCAAAACTTCCTGTAGAATTATCCAAAAACCAACTGAAAATCAGTATAATATAAAACCATTGAGTACTCATTAAAAAATCTTCAAAAACATTATAAAAAAATACTTAGATAAAATTTGTGTCGTAATAAATAATTACTATTTTTGCACACTCTTTTTTAGGGGTGAATTGTGCCTATTTCACAGATAGTTAACCTGAAACCCTTATCAAGAGTATAAATTTTAAAATTAAATTAGTAAAAAATGTCAGGAATCATTGGAAAGAAAATTGCCATGACGAGCTTGTTCGATGAGAACGGGAAAAACATCCCGTGTACCATCATCCAGGCCGGTCCCTGCGTCGTAACACAGGTCAGAACCGAGGATAAGGACGGGTACAAATCCGTACAGCTTGGTTTCGATGACGCAAAAGAGAAGAACACTTCTGCCGGATTGAAAGGTCATTTCAAGAAAGCAGGAACTACGCCAAAAAGAAAATTGGTGGAATTTTATGGAGAATTTGTTGATCAGTTAGAACTGGGAAAAGAAGTGACCGTAGACCTTTTTCGTGAAGGTGAATATGTTGACATCACAGGAGTTTCTAAAGGTAAAGGTTTTCAGGGGGTTGTAAAACGCCACGGGTTTGCCGGGGTTGGACAAGCAACTCACGGTCAGCACAATCGTTTAAGAGCACCGGGTTCTATCGGAGCAGGTTCAGACCCTTCACGTGTATTCAAAGGAATGCGTATGGCAGGTAGAATGGGTGGTAAAAATGTTACCATTCAAAACTTGAACGTGGTTAAAGTAGATAAAGAACAAAATCTTTTGATTGTAAAAGGAGCGGTTCCGGGACCTAAAAATTCATATGTAATTATCAGAAAATGGAATTAACAGTACTTAACATACAAGGTAAGGAAACCGGAAAGAAAGTTTCTTTAGATGATTCAATTTTTGGAATCGAGCCAAGTGAGCATACTGTTTATTTGGAAGTGAAACAATACTTGGCAGCTCAGCGCCAGGGAACACATAAAGCAAAAGAGCGTGCGGAAATCGCAAAAAGTACCCGTAAGATCAAGAAACAAAAAGGTACAGGTACAGCTCGTGCAGGTAGTGCAAAATCTCCGGTTTTCAGAGGAGGTGGTAGAGTATTCGGGCCAAGACCGAGAAATTACGAGTTTAAGTTGAACAAAGCTCAGAAGAAATTAGCTAAAAAATCTGTTTTGAGCCAGAAGTTGAAAGACAACGAAATCAAAGTTGTTGAAGATTTCTCATTTGAAGCACCAAAAACAAAAGAATTCAAAGACGTGTTGAAAGCCTTAGGTTTAGATACGAAAAAATCTTTGTTTGTGTTGGGCGATTCAAATAAAAACGTATATTTGTCGTCCCGAAATTTACAAGGAACCAAAGTTGTAAGTAATTTAGAATTAAATATTTACGATATTATAAACGCTTCGGAAGTTGTGTTTTTGGAAGGTTCTTTAGAGCAAATTCAGGAAAATTTAAGAAAATAAAACGAAAAGATATGTCAGTTTTAATTAGACCCGTAATCTCAGAAAAGGCAACCAATTCAAGTGAATTGTTGAGCCAGTATTCGTTTTATGTTAACACCAAAGCAAATAAATTGCAGATCAAAGAAGCAGTTGAAAAAGCTTACGGTGTAAATGTTGTAAAAGTGAGTACGCTTGTTTCAGCTCCCAAAGTTAAATCCCGTTATACAAAAACAGGAGTTCAGACAGGGAAAACAAATAAATTGAAAAAAGCGATTATTCACGTAGCAGAAGGACAGGAAATAGACTTGTTTAGTTAAATAATTTTTAGAAATGTCAGTAAGAAAATTAAAACCTATCACTCCCGCTCAGCGTTTCAGAATTGTAAACAATTTTGACAATGTAGAGTCAGTGAAACCTGAAAAATCACTTACAGTAGGTAAGAAGAGATCAGGCGGTCGTAACCATTCCGGTAAGATGACCATGCGTTACATAGGGGGTGGACACAAGCAAAGCTATCGTATCATAGACTTCAAAAGAGAAAAAGAAGGTGCTGCAACTGTTGAGTCAATTCAATATGACCCGAACAGAACTGCATTCATCGCCTTGATTGCTTATGGAGATGGTGAAAAGCGATATGTGATTGCTCAAAATGGATTGAAAAAAGGTCAAACCATTGAATCAGGAGAAAATGTTGCTCCTGAAGTTGGCAATACATTGAAATTGAAAAACATACCTTTGGGTACTGTGGTTTCATGTATTGAATTAAGACCCGGACAGGGTGCTTTAATGGCGAGAAGTGCCGGTTCTTATGCTCAGTTAGTAGCAAGAGACGGTAAATACGCGACCGTTAAATTACCAAGTGGAGAAAGCCGCATGATTTTAGTGGAGTGTAAAGCAACTATTGGAGTAGTATCTAACTCAGATCATCAGTTAGAAGTTTCCGGTAAAGCTGGTAGAAGCAGATGGAAAGGACGTCGTCCTCGTACAAGACCAATGGTTATGAACCCGGTAGATCACCCGATGGGTGGTGGTGAAGGACGTGCAACGGGAGGTATCCCACGTTCTAGAAACGGTCAGCCGGCTAAAGGTTATAAAACGAGAGCTCCAAAGAAAGCGTCTAGCAAATATATTGTTGAAAGAAGAAAGAAATAATCTATGGCACGTTCATTAAAAAAAGGACCTTTTATCCACTATAAATTAGATAAAAAAGTACAAGATAACGTAGAGTCAGGTAAGAAGACCGTGATCAAAACCTGGTCAAGAGCTTCCATGATTTCTCCGGACTTTGTAGGGCAGACAATAGCAGTACATAACGGGAAACAATTTATTCCTGTTTATGTAACTGAAAATATGGTAGGGCACAAATTGGGAGAATTCTCTCCAACCCGTACATTCAGAGGGCACGCAGGTGCAAAAAATAAAGGTAAAAAATAAGTAGGCAATGGGATCTAGAAAAAGAATAAGCAACGAAAAAATCAAAGAAGCAAACAAGAGTATTGCTTTTGCGAAGTTGAACAATTGTCCTACCTCTCCCCGTAAAATGCGTTTGGTAGCAGACATCATCCGTGGAGAAGAAGTTCAGAAAGCATTGGGTATTTTGAAATATTCAAAACAACACGCTTCTGATAAATTAGAGAAACTTTTATTGAGTGCGATAGCAAACTGGCAGGTGAAAAACGAAAATGCTGATGTTGAAGAAGCAGGGCTTTTCGTGAAAACCATTACAGTTGACAGTGGCCGCCAACTGAAAAGAATCCGTACTGCACCTCAGGGTAGAGCACACAGAATCAGAAAACGTTCTAACCACGTAACATTGGTTTTAGGAACTAAAGAAGATAAAGTTAAAGCAGAAGATAAGAAATAATATGGGACAGAAGACTAATCCAATCGGAAATCGTTTAGGTATCATCAGAGGATGGGACTCAAACTGGTACGGAGGAAAAGACTACGGTGATAAAATTGCAGAAGATGCTAAAATCCGAGAATATTTGAAAGCTCGTCTTTCAAAAGCGGGAGTATCTCGTATTTACATCGAACGTACTTTGAAACTGATTACCGTTACCGTAACGACAGCTCGTCCCGGAATTATTATCGGAAAAGGCGGTCAGGAAGTTGATAAGTTAAAAGAAGAGTTGAGAAAAATCACCGGAAAGGAGGTTCAAATCAATATCTTCGAAATCAAGCGACCTGAATTAGATGCAGTTTTAGTAGCTGATAGCATCGGAAGACAAATCGAAAATCGTATTTCGTACAGAAGAGCAATCAAAATGGCTATTGCAGCAGCAATGAGAATGAATGCAGAAGGAATTAAAGTTCAGATTTCAGGAAGATTGAACGGAGCCGAAATGGCACGTTCGGAATCTTACAAAGAAGGACGTATTCCTTTGTCAACTTTCCGTGCAGATATTGACTACCATGTCGGAGAAGCGCATACAACCTACGGACGTATGGGTATCAAAGTATGGATCATGAAAGGAGAGGTATATGGTAAACGTGAATTATCACCATTGGTAGGTTTGCAGAAAAAGCAATCCAAAAAAAGACCGGAAGGAGGCAGAGGTGGCGATAGAAAAAGACAAGCACGTTAATTAGTTTAATGATTAAGATTTAAGAGAAATGTTATCACCGAAAAGAACAAAATTTAGAAAGACCCAGAAGGGCAAGATGAAAGGAGTCACCAAAAGAGGTGCTGAACTTGCCTATGGAACCTTCGGTATCAAATCTTTAGACGAAGCATTCGTTACAGCACGTCAGATAGAAGCAGCTCGTATTGCCGCTACCCGTTTCATGAAAAGAGAAGGACAATTATGGATTAAAATATTTCCGGATAAACCTATCACCAAAAAACCTGCAGAGGTTCGTATGGGTAAAGGTAAAGGAGCGCCAGAATATTGGGTAGCACCTGTGCAGCCGGGAAGAATTTTATTTGAAGTAGGAGGAGTGCCTCAGGATGTTGCAACCGAAGCATTGCGTTTGGCTGCTCAGAAGCTTCCGGTTAAAACAAAGTTCATCATAGCAAGAGATTATTCTGCTTAAAAATTGAAATAATATGAAAGCATCAGACATCAAAGATTTAAGCATAGAAGATATCAAAGCAAAATTAGAAGAAGAAAAAACTAATTATGCTAAATTGAAAGTGAACCACAAAGTGTCTCAATTGGAAAGCCCTTTGTCTATACGTAAAGCCCGTAAGTACATAGCAAGATTGGCAACCGTGTTGAACCAAAAATTAGCTCAACAGTAAAAACTGTCTCAAGATGGAAAGAAATTTAAGAAAAGAAAGAATAGGTTTGGTAACCAGCAATAAGATGGAGAAAACCATCGTGGTTTCAGAAACCAAAAAGCAGAAACACCCATTTTATGGGAAATTCGTTAAAAAAACGAAAAAGTACACTGCACACGATGAAAACAATGAATGTAATGAAGGCGATACTGTTCGTATCTCTGAGACACGTCCGTTGAGCAAAAACAAACGTTGGAGATTAGTAGAAATCATAGAAAGAGCTAAGTAATATGTTACAGCAGGAATCAAGATTAAAAGTAGCAGATAACACAGGAGCTCGTGAAGCCTTGGTTATCCGTGTTTTAGGTGGAACTAAAAGACGCTATGCTTCTGTAGGAGATAAAATCGTAGTTGCGATCAAAGAAGCTACACCTTCAGGAAATGCGAAAAAAGGAACCGTATCTAAAGCAGTAGTCGTTCGTACCAAAAAAGAAGTAAGAAGAAAAGACGGTTCTTACATCAGGTTTGATGACAATGCGTGTGTATTGCTTAACGCTCAGGGAGAAATGAGAGGAACGCGTGTATTTGGTCCGGTTGCGAGAGAACTTCGCGACAAGGAATATATGAAAATCGTATCACTAGCCCCTGAGGTATTATAAAAATAAGACGATGGCAAAGTTGAAAATAAAAAAAGGAGACAGCGTAGTAGTATTGTCAGGTTCTTCAAAAGGAACGAAAGGTTCTGTATTGAAGGTTTATCCTGAAAAATCCAAAGCTATAGTTGAAGGTGTGAATGTAATTAAAAAACACACTAAGCCTAATGCACAAAACCCACAGGGAGGTATCGTAGAAACCGAAGCACCTATTTATGTAAGTAAATTGGCATTGGTTGATTCAAACGGTAAACCAACCCGTGTAGGTTACGAAGTGAAAGATGGTAAAAAAGTGAGAATAGCTAAGAAAACCGGTAAAGCAATTTAAAAATGAGTACAAAAACATATACACCGCGTCCGCAGCTGAAATACAAAGAAGAAATCGTTTCTGCATTGAAAGAGGAGTTTTCTTATACTTCAGTGATGCAGGTTCCGAAATTAGAGAAAATAGTATTGAGTCAAGGTTTGGGGGCAGCAACAGCTGACAAAAAAATCGTTGATTATGCAATCGAGGAACTTGAATTGATCACGGGACAAAAAGCAGTTGGTACCATTTCTAAGAAAGACGAAGCAGCATTTAAACTTCGTAAAGGAATGCCGATTGGAGCAAAAGTTACACTAAGAGGAACTAAAATGTATGAATTTTTAGACAGATTGGTTTCTTCATCTTTACCACGTATCCGTGATTTCAACGGAATCAGTGCAAAAGGATTTGATGGAAGAGGAAATTACAACCTTGGAATTACCGAGCAGATTATTTTCCCTGAAATTAACATAGATAAGGTTAAAAAAATCCAGGGAATGGATATCACTTTTGTGACTTCTGCAAACACAGACAAAGAAGCAAAAGCTTTGTTGGAGAAATTTGGATTACCATTTAAAAAAGACAATAAATAATGGCTAAAGAATCAATGAAAGCGCGTGAGCGCAAAAGAGAAAAACTGGCAGCTAAATACGCAGAGAAACGTAAAGCGCTATTGGAAGCAGGTGATTATGAAGGATTACAGAAATTACCTAAAAATGCTTCACCGGTACGTTTACACAACAGATGCAAGCTGACAGGACGCCCAAGAGGATATATGAGAACTTTCGGTATTTCACGTGTTACATTCCGTGAAATGGCCAATAACGGT
>CAZKOC010000010.1:0-25234 GCA_964554275.1 uncultured Weeksellaceae bacterium | reverse complement strand
ACAGGTGCTGTCCGAAATAATTTGTACTTTGGTTCATTCTTTTGTTTGAAAGTGTCGTAACTCGCAAACTAAGAAAAAGGGGTGGCTTTTACGCCCCCCTTAATTTTTTTGTCGGACAACAATGATCTGAAACTGTGAATAATCAGGAGTTCTGAAATTATTGCCTTATGACCTCCATGGTATCCGCTTCCACCAAAGGGGCTCTTAATAACTCAAACGCTTCCCCCCGTGGAGGTTTATACAAGAGCAGGTCTTTACTGTTGAAGTCAAAGGAGGCATCTGACAGGGTTATATTCCGTTAGCAGGTAAACTGGCCATTCACCCATTCCACTTTAACAAGACCGCCCAAAAAGCATGAGCAGTATATTCCGAAATTGACTTCTTTGGGAATGTCTTTGCTTATCCATATCGCTACCTGATTTGAAATGCCGGTGTCCTTCGGTATCCATTTAGTACGTGGCCAGTTATTAATAATACGCTGCTCATTTATTTGCTCAAAATCATCAAACCTGATTCTGCTTACGCTTTCCAGATCTATGGTATAATTATTAATCGTATAATGAACATTGCTTTGCTTATTACAGAAATAGCCTAAGCTTCGCGTATCAGCCTGGAAAGCCAGGGAGCGTCTATTAATAAATCCCCAAAGGTTAAAATCGAAATTCTCGAGGCTGTTCGTGTCGTAATGAACCGAATTGCCTTACAGCAATGTGTTAAAATCGTATTTGCATTCCAGTTATTGACTGTCCGCTTTGGCGTCGAGGTAAAGCGTTGAAAAAAGATGCTTTTTCATCAGGCTGATTCCGAAAACGGCATAAGATCTTTTATAGCGGCACCCCTTTTATATCGCTCACTGGCGCCGATTTGATACCGAAAAGAATAGACCTTATTTTGACAGTACGATGTAAAGGAAAACAACAAAGCAATGATTAAAGCAATCGCGTTCATATTTTTTTTATAAAAACATAGCCATAATACAGATAGCTATTCATATTACGGCTATATTCTCTATGTCAATATTTATCAGTTACCTCATCAATATAATCAGATATATTGTTTTTGCTGTGGTGTTAAAATATCTCTTGAATATTGAATTTTTTAAGCCTGTCGTTTTTGTTTAGGCGACCTCCTCCAATCCCATTTAACATATTTTATCAGTCATTCAAAAGTGGTTTAACTTAATGGTTTATGGCTTAATCTTCGTATTTTCTTTAGAAGGTTTAAAATTAGAATTATTTTTTTTACTCAATTTATATACCCAGAGGGCTAAAAGTGGAATATGTTCATCGGTATCTAAGTTTATCTCTTTCTTTAGCTTTAAATAGAAAAAAATAAAGAGCCCTATCGTTAAAGCTATCGTTAAAGCGAAAAGCGCAGTAATTTTATTTATAAAACTTGGCTTCATGTAAAACATAATACCTGCGACGGCTAAACTTGGTAATACTATCTCTATGAGATGGAATGAATATTCATAAAATTTATTGGGAATGCCTAATCGCTTATTAATCATTAAAGGAGTGCGTATAAAATATATATATGTACAATAAAAGATATATGATATTGTTGCCCCTGCAACTATAACAGCAAACAGATTTGCGAATGAGAAATGGCTTTTATCATAAAACCGGAATGATAAATACATACCCAAAAACACAAAAACTATATAACGTATCAAAAAGTGGAAAAACGTAGTAAGAATAGGCATTTGATAGCCAGCATCCCTATTTTTATTAATCTTGGATTCCATCCTATTAAATAATCCATTTCCTTTTTCAGAGGCTTTTTTTTGCTGCTCTGGTATATCTTGTATATTGTCCATACCATTTACAATATTATCGTATGCCATTTTCCCTTTTTGCGGCCCATTTTTTTGCATAATTTTTTATATTTAAATTATTTATCTTTGATTGGATTATCTGATTTTTTGCTGTTCTTGTATTTTTCTCATGTTTTCTTGTTCTCTACGCATACGCTCAAGCTCCCTTTGCCTTGCTATCTCTTTCTCTCTCTCAATTTTATCTGCAATTTTTTTTGCCGCTATCTCTGCTCTTTTTAAAGCTTCCCGTTCTTTTTTTATCTTTTCCAATTCTATGCGCCTCGCTTTTACTAATTCTTCTTTCGCTTTTCTTTCTATCATTTGTAACTCTCTTAGTCTTTTGGATTTTTCGGGGTCTTGAAGATGTTTATTTATTTTTTCTTTTTGCTTCTCTATGTTTTTTTTAATTTCCTGATTCTTCTTTTCAAACTCGTGTTTTATTTCTTTCTCCTTCTTATCAAGCTCTTTTCCCCATTTTGTTAATTCTGAATCCATTTTCTTCTTTTCAGTATCTCTTAACTGGGCTTTATTTTCCTGTTTTGTTTTTTGTTCTGATTCTTTGTTCTGATTCTTACTTTCTTCTTTGGATTTCTTTTCTAAGACTTCTTTTAACTTATTGACAGTTGCTGTTAATTTTTCTTGATAAACTTTACATTTTTTTTTTATTATCATTGCTCCTGCTCCTGCCATTTTTATTCCTCCTTTTGCTGCCTCTGTTAACACTACCCCTCCTCCAGCTACTATAATTGCAGCAGCATTCATAACATCAACTTGGTCGGGCGGTTTTTGAAGAATATCAATAGGCTGTTGAGTGGTTTTCTCTGTTTTTCCTAAATTTTTTTTGTTAGCGTACTCCATAACAGTCTTAGCAGCCTCTGCGACCTTCTCTATAGCCTGACGATCATTTTGTTTTTTTCTTTCTGCTTCTATTTGTTCCCTGATTTCTCTTATCTGTTTGTTTATTTTCTCCTCCTGCTGCTCTCTAACTCTTGGATTATATATTTGTTTAGCTTTACGAAGCTTTTCTAAAAGTTGCTTTTCCCTCTGTTCTAAGAATTTCAAATCAGGGCTTTCGATATTTTCCATAATTATAATTCAATTTGTCCGTTAATTTTATCTTGTATTGATTTGTCCTGATAAGCAAACTTCTTTTTGAGCTTGGCAGGTTTTGTACCTGTTGCCATAACAATAATTAAATTTTCGTAATTCGGTCCTGAAAGCTCAACAGGCTCTACTAATTTTTCTTTAGTATTACTAAGCGCATCGTGCCTGTAACCCAACTGATCTGACAGTTTAGTCGTAAACTCATCACTCAATGGCAGGTTCATAAAAGTGCGTACGGCACAACTGCCCACAAGCCCTTCGGGATTAGAATATGCCTCTTTTAATTGTCCGTAACTTTGGGCAAACATCCATAGCTTAATTCCATATTGCCTTCCGATATTTAAGGCTTCGTCAACAGGGGGCATTTTTTTCAATCTCGGCAGCTCATCAAGCATAAATAATACAGGTGCGGCATCATTGTCAGGCAATTCTGTAGTGAGCATTCTAATATGTTGTGCAATGAATACTCTTATTACGGACAAGTAGCTGTCTATTTCGTTAGGATTGATGCAAATATAAATAGTAGGAGAGCCTTTACGTAAATCCAACGGATTCCAGTCGGATTTGTTGGTAACTTTTGCCAAACGTTCTCCCTGCCAGGCACTCAGGCTGCTTTGCGCGCTTTTTAATATACTGTCTTTTTGCTTTGGGTCAATTTCGCCTAAAGCATTACCCATCCGCTTCATGGATGATACCGAAACATTCAGCTTTAAAGCCATAATCATTTCGTCCCAACCGATACCGTAAATAATATCCAGCACCTTTGACATGGATCTGTCGCCCTCTTCATTATCATCTACAATGTGAGCTATTGCAGCAGTTAATACATCACGAGCCATATTTTCCCAAAATGGATCTTGTGCACCCGATGGCACAATCATCATATCTGCCAGAAAACGAGCATCTTCCCAAATATAGTCAGAATCGCTTCTTACAAAATCAAGCGGATTGTAACAATTACTGTTTTTTGGGTCTAATGGACTAAATTTATATATTTTGCCCACATTCCTTTTGCGCCACTTGTGCGTAGCAGCATAAATCTCTCCTTTAATATCCAATACCAATGCCGCACCTTTCCAGTTGAGCATATTGGGAATTACAAAACATTGTGTTTTTCCCGAACCGGGAGGCGCAATTGTTATAAGAGAGCCTTCTCCCGAATATTGTACAGGCTTTTGGGACTCATCTAAAGCCCCGAGCGTTAAACCGTATTTGCTATGGTTTTTAAAAATTGAGCTTTCAATTTCCTCTTCGGTTAACCAGGTTCCTCCCCCTTGAATATGCCCAACTGCCTTTTTTAAAGAGTTACTGATATTACTGCCATTTTGAAGGTCGGATATGTTACGGAGCATATGATTTACTGCACTATCTACAGATGCATCCCAATGGTCAACTATATACCTTACTGTCGTAGGCCCATCTTTCACTCCCGAATGCTCTGAATAGCCATAGTTTTTGTGATGTATTATCGCAGCTTTGCCATTGCCATATACAAATGCTAATAAAAAATAGCAATAATTGCTTTCTGTTATTTTTCCTTCATTAAATAAATGGAAAACTATTCTTAGAAACTCTCTTTCTTTTGCATCCATTGATGCAAGATTCCTGCTCAAGCTTATTGTTTTGTAACAAGAATCATCAGTTCTCCAGTGTCCTTCATCGTTTTTATATTTTTCTGAATGTACCCAATGCCATTGAAAATGCATAGATTGCTTTTTCTCATCAAACAAACGGTTAATGTTTTTTTCTCTTTCCTGTATGGTAGAGCCTAAAGCTTTAAAATTTTCAAAAATAACACTATTGTATGGGGTACCGGTTACTTTATTAACAATCTCATTCTGGCTTTCTTTTCTTTTCTTAAAATATCTATATAGAAAATAACACGAGTATGCGAGTATTAAATACACTGCTATTCCTCCATAAAAATTCCAGGGTTCAGCAAGCCAATAAAGGAAGATTATAAATACCCAAAATCCGATGTGTATTAATTTTTTGTCCATATAGTGTAATTATTGTTTATGCGTTTACGGAAATGCTTGCGAATATCTTATTAAAGTGTCGTACATTTTAAGCTGAGGCACAAAAAAAATAACGTGAGCTAATTCTTCCTTGCAAAACCCTACAAAACAAAAAGGAACGTCCATGCCTTGCCGCAGGCACGCTTCCACCGCTATTTTTCTGCGTTACATTGAAAAAATTGCAAGATTCTCTGAACGGGAAATTTTAGATCGAAACGCTATATTTTAATATGTCTTTAATACTGTTTTAAGTCAGTAAACTTGTTCTAAATTTTGACAAAGATAAATATTTTAGTCTTTATTTCACAATCCATTTATTTGAAGGAGGAGTGCTTACCTTCGGTGAGAAAAGTTCAAATTTTCGTTCGAGACTATAAGAGAGTTAAAAAATTTCAGACCGGATTATCTGCGGTCAGAGCCTGCTTACTGCATTTCCGGGGAAAACGCCGAACCTCCTCCTGAACACTACGGCGAACGGGGTATTATAGCTTATAGCTTTCTTTTAGGAAGCTTTTGGCAGGTTGCTTTTCGAGTGTTCAATACCGCACGGGAAATACCATGGATCAACTGGTCGCCCTTGCCGGAAGTGGATTTTAAAAGAATCTCCAGGTATGCTGCGGTCAACCTGCAGGCCGTGCAACATTACAGTGAAAGGAAGAAAACCTGCATGGTTAAAATTATACACTGAAGATTGGGGAGCATTACCGGGATGATTTTGCCGCAGCAATGTACCGGAGGCGAAAGCCCCTGTGGGATGACTAAGCGTATTTCATCCCGGCTTTATTACTTTACATCCCTACTATTCTATATACAAAAGGCTGCCTGTTATTTTTGAGCCGGTTATTAGCAAAACAGTTTTTATTAGGAAAGGCTCAGCTTACAAATCGTTTTTATCCTCCATGTTAGGCTCTAACAATTTGTACACGCTGATTTGGAGAAAGTTGGCGATCCTGTATAGCTGCTGTATAGACGGTTGACTGCTGTTGGTACACCATTTGGAAACGGTTGTGCCGCTCACATCCAGGAACTGGGCAAGGGTCTTGTTTTTGACCTGCTTCATGGCAAGCCATGCTTTTATCCTGTTGTAAGATTGAGGCTGCTTTTTCATTTTGGTAAAAATAGCCGAACAAAATCTAATGAGTTTATAGTAAAAATGCACCATGTTTTAAAAAAGTGAATATAAATTGGAATAATATTCTTTTTAATAAAAAAATTTCTTTTAAATTTGCTTCGTAACTGAAATGTTAAAACAATAAGTGGAAAAATAATGATAAGTATATCATTATCATTTAATCAGCCATAATTTCATAAAATATCATAATCATTTAATCTTTAAAACAACAAATGAACAACATGAAGCAATTTATTTTCGCCGCCGTTTTATCGCTCATTGCCTTTTCCGGTATGACCAGTTGTAAGAATTGTAAAAAATGCAGTGTTAATATTATGGGTGCTGAAGTCAGTTCCGGCAAAGAGCTTTGCGGAGATGAGCTCAAGCAGGCAGAAGCTGCGGGCATGAGCTGCCAGTAATATTCAGGTGAAACTGCAGTATGACCATTAAAATTAATGGTAGCATTCCAAATTAGAGGGGCATTCCTAAAAACAATACGGGCGTCTATGCCGAATACTCCCTGACTGGAGGATATTGTCCGGGCGTAAATTGTAGCGCGACTACCCCATTTCAATAAATTGGCTATTTTACCCAGCGATTGTCGGGTGAAAAATTTTTGTTCAAATGGAGTGCGGAAGTAAATATGTATAATCATTTATGTGATTTGTGCGAAAACATAAATGCAGGGTTTTGACTATAAAGGCAAGAAAAGCCCTGAACTTCTCAAAGAAAAAATCATTATAAATAAATGTTAATAAAATTATTATGGATCTTTCAGCAAAGCCTAAATACAGGCAGGGTCATTTCCTGTCCCTGTGTAAATTATAAGAAAAACTTTAAACAACAGGCAGCTTAAATATGCCGAGCGTAATCTTATTATCAATACACTAATTATTAAAATTTTAAAAATGATTCTTAACAAAAGTGTTACCCCAAGCGACGGAGAAGTTTCCGTAAAATCTTATCAATGTTCATCTTTTAACTCTTTTCTTCTCGGAATAAAAGCAAAAGGATATGTAGAAGTAACGAATAAACGTTTGTCGTTTCAGGCAGCGGGTGTAGGAATGTCAAAAAATAAAAGCGTTATCCATAATGAAATACCTATTTCCGAAGTTGTAGGTATAAGTATCTTTTTGGGAAAACCTTTTAATTGGTTACGATTGCTTTTGGGTATCCTGCTTATTTCTCTAATGGTATTGCTTACAACTGCTATTGTTTCAACTCTATTCTCCTTTTTAAACGATAGCCCTAAAATGTACCAAACTGTTCTTTGGGGTTTGTTTGTAGGGGCTTTATATCTAGCTTATCTGAATCGGGATTCAGATTATAGGGCAGATGAAGCATTGTCCTCGAAAAGTGAAATAAAAGACAACTCCTTAAAAGAAATGGCAATAATGGCTTTGGGCTTAGGAATATTAGGGGCAATTATTAAAGATTCTATGGGTTTTTACAATCAATTAGGCTCTGCAAAATTTGCTATGCCCGTATTTGTAATTACATTGATATATGCTTTGTATAGATACTCTAAAAAACCAGCTTTTTCTTTATCTATTTTTTCAAAAAGCAGCTCTAATGCAATAGTGGAAATTGCGATACCTTCCCCGCTTCCATTCCAAAGTAATAAGTCCAATTCTACTGCTTCTAAAGCTTTAACAGGAAAGCCCGATGTAGATAGCTTATTGGTGTTGCAGGAATTAGGTGCAGTCATTCTTGATATACAGAATATGGGTGAACACGGAATTGAAAAATGGAAAAAATAAAAACTTATGGCATCAAATAATGACAAGTTAAGTAGAATAGAAATGTTTAGGGCAGCTGTTAGCGTTGTACATTCACTTAGCGGAAACCCTGAAAATATCGAAAGTCTAAAGCAAAGTCAATCGCATCACGAACAAGTTATTGAGAAGCCGTCTAATACGAAAACGGTTGAACAACACAATCAACAAGTTAGAGCAGACCAAGCGAAAGAACAAAATGAAATGGCAGACACCCTTTCAGATGCTAAGGATATAGATGATAAAAGGAAAAATGATGAGTTTGAAAAAGAGGAACCTGCTTTTAAAAAAGAAAATGCAACAACTGATGAAAGCAAAAATCTAAAAGTTGATAAGCAGGAAAGCCAATCAAAGATTCAAAAGCAGGCAAACGAGGAGCAAAAGAACACGGAACAAGATGCCGACAACAGTCAGGAAAAAGGCAATCAGTCGCAAACAAATGAGAACCTAAATCAGGAAAGTGAGAGCCAATCAAAGACTCAGGAACAGGCAAACAAGGAACAAAATAACACGGAAAAAGGAGCTGACAACAGTCAGGAAGAAGGCAATCAGTCGCAAACAAATGAAAACGTGAGTCAAGAAAGTAAGAGCCAGGCAAAAATACAGGCGCAGGCAAATGAGGAAAAAACTATCATAGAGCAAAGTACAGACAACAATCAGGAAAAAGGCAATCAGTCGCAAACAAATGAAAACGTAAATCAGGAAAGCGAAAGCCAGTCAAAGATTCAGGCACAGGCAAGCGAGGAACAAAATAACACAGCGCAAGCTACTGATAATAGTCAATCATCAACAGAATCACAGACTACAAGTAATACGCAGTCAACAAGCACAGGACAAACAAGATAGCATTATGAGTCAGCTACAAAATTTGGTAAAACACCTTTTGGGTATAGAATTAATTAAAGACAGAAGCAAATTGGCTTTTGATGTACCAAACCCACGTTGTAAAATCGGCGGTAAAGATTTTAAGGGTAATCCGTTAATATTACCACTTGACGATTCTTTATTCAGCAAACACCTTTTGTTTTTAGGCAATATCGGAACAGGAAAGACAAACGCTATCTCACAGGTTATTTCGCAAATAAAAAATCAGTTGACGGAAAATGATTTAATGATTGTGTTTGATACAAAAGGTGACTTTTATAATCAGTTTTTCCGAGACGGAGATATTGTAATAAGCAATGATAGTTCAAAATTTAAGGGTGTAAACGACCATTGGAATATATTTTCGGAAGTTACTATTGACAATACCTTACAAAGTGTTACAGAAAATGCTCTTGAAATTGCAAGTAACCTTTTTGCAGATAAAGTTAAACATTCAAGTTCGCCGTTCTTCCCACAGGCTGCCAAAGATATTCTTGCTACATTTTTAAAAGTCGTTGCAACAAAGCAAAATAAAGACGTTCAAAATAACGAAGACCTTATTGAATACTTTGAAATATCAGGCAAGAAAGAAATACAACAGTTTTTTGAAACATACAAACAGAATAGAATAAACAGCTACATTTCAAAAGATGCTTCGGCTCAGGCTGACGGTGTCATTTCAGAATTAAACCAGCCTTTAGGCGAGATTTTCATTGGAGATTTTCGCAAAAAAGGTAATCTCTCAATACGGAATTTGGTTCGTAAAAAAGGAGGAAAGACAATATTCTTAGAATATGATATTTCCGTTGGCAGTATTCTCACCCCTGTTTATCGCCTTTTATTTGACCTTGCGATTAAAGAAACTTTAAGTAGTTCCAAACGAGAACAACCAAATGGCAATGTCTGGTTTTTTATTGACGAGTTTAGTTTGCTTCCGAATCTTAAATATCTTGATAATGGTATTAATTTCGGCAGAAGCCAAGGGGCAAAATTCATAATAGGCGTACAAAACATTCCGCAGGTTTATCACGAATATGGAGAAGATTTAGGACAAAGTCTTTTATCAGGAATGAGAACCGTTTTTTCATTTCATATTGACGATATTAAATCAAGGGAGTTCATACAAAACAGATATGGCTATGCACAAAAAAGGTTTTCATATTCGGATTCTTTTGGAAAATCAGTTGACAGTGTTGTACCGATGAAAGTAATTGAAGATTGGGATATTTCAAATCTGACAACAGGTTCTGCCATAGTAGGTCTTCCGGACGGCAACCCTTTCATTTTCCAGTTTGACGAATTCATTAAATAACATATAAATACAACATATTGAAAACAGTCAATCTTATAGGATGTTTGACTTTTTGATAGCAGCATAAGGAATATTACGGGATGCAATATTGTGTATTTTTAAGCACTTTCGTTGCCTGTGGAGTAATAATGTTGGGTTTATTATTTATACTGCTGTTCGACAAAAACAGCATAATCCTAAATTAATCATTAGTAAGGCATTTCAGCCGATTGTGAAAAATTACTCCCTGCTTTTGTAAAGTCCGTTCAGATTTGGATATTTCAAAAAATCATCTCGTTTTTTTGAATATTATACATTCTAAACAGCTTTATTATTCTCTTTATGATACAATAACATAGAAGTTTTTTTCAATTAGATAATGATGATTTATTATCTTTTCTTTTTTTTCATTTTGTGTATTTCTTGTCCTGACAATTTATTACATTAGCACTGTTAATTTTCTAATGCTCCCTGCTGAAATACATTTATAAATGAAAAAATCAAAAATCGCCGTAATTCCAATTTCTATTATCACACTTGGATTAATGGGCTGTCCCCCAAATAATACTGCAACATGGGACTTTCCAAAATCTTCACTTATCCAAACGGTATCCTCTTCAGAGAACCTGGAGGTTGATGTGTATTTAGATGCTACTACTTCTATGCAGGGATTTGCATCTGCTACTTCCAACAACTTTACACAGTTAATAGACGATATAGAGCTGGTAACCAGGAATGTATGGAAACAGACAGATCTCCGTTTTTATAAATTCGGAACAAAGGTAGATTCCTTAAACCGGGAGCAGTTTATACAAGGTAAAAGCAATCCTAAGTTTTATGCTGACCGTTTTACTGCCAATCAGGTAAATATAGATAAAGCTGTTGTTAATACTGATCCGGAAAGAGTGAGTATAATTATTACGGATTTATTTTACAAAGGACAGGATATTAACAGTGTTGTAGCTGCACTTAACGAAAGTTGCATCAAAAAAGGAATAGAGATAGGCGTACTTACGGTAAGCACCCCGTTTACCGGTGTAGTGGCAGATGTAACACCCGCCGTTACTTTAAAAGATGAAATCCGTCCGCTTTATGTGCTGATATTTGGAAACAGGGCTAATATCAACAGGGTATTCGAGGCTTTTAAAAACAAGCCTTATATAACACCCAACAATAAATTATTAGTAAGTAGATATCCTTTAAACGATTACGAAGTTAATGTAATAAAACACAAAAATAAAGACAACAATGCCATCAACTCCGACCAGGGAAGTGTAGCTAAATATAAAGAATATGGTAACGTCTTCGGATTCAAATTAAAGGAAAAAGGCAAAGAGGCACTGTTAGATTTTGAACTGATTGTGAAAGCAGATGAAGCTTTCCCTGCTTACGATGCCGGAAATATACAGTTTACCGGATATAAAAAAGGTGCAAAAGATACCGACTCTGTAAAGACGGACGAATTATCTTTCAGGGACATTCAGGTGGAAGGAAATAAAATAACAGGAAAAATTGCTGTTAGTAATAAAAACAAGGAGGATGGGTTTTCGTATATGGTAACAGTTGGGTTCAACAATACCAAGCCTTTGATTATGCCGGGATGGGTAAAAAATTATGATACAGACCAATATACTGATGCAAGTCCTAAAGACAAAACCATTTATCTCAACAAATTATGCTCCGAAGTATTTACATACAATACGACATACAACCATCCGGTAATCGGCAAATTCTATTTGTATCTAAGGAGATAAATAATCAGCTATTATATTTTCAATCATTAAACAATTAAAAAACAACAATAAGTATTATGAACAAGAGTCCGCTTAATTATCTTATTACCATTGCGCTTGGTGCTGTTGTGTGGGTAGTGTTAGCTGTAATATTCGCCCCTGCACTGTCAGAAAGTCCATCATTGTCCGAAAAGGATCCCACGCAATTAGCGAATGAGTTGCAATACATTTTTGGTTCAGGTATTGTCGCGAGTATTATATCAGCTTGTTCCTGGTATTTCTACGGTTCGCAGGAATCCACAGCAGGCAACTTAGTAGCTGCTAAAAAACGCTGGTATGTACTTTTTATCGGGCAGATTATTTTATCCGTTGGTTTGGTAACAACCTTAATAATGATGAACTCTTTAGAAGGTATTGAACCCAAATGGTTTGGTATTTATTATGCTATCATAGCCTTGTTCACTTTTATATTTTTCTGGCTGACTACCTATATGATGTCTCCCAGAACAGTAAAATTTATTCCATTAGGTAAGTAAAAAAACGACATATTAATTATGGCTAAAAATGTATTAATAGGAATCGGCGGTACCGGTTCCCGAGTGATAGAATCTGTAGTTCATCTTTGTGCGGCGGGATTGGGTCCGGATAAATTGCATATATTTATGATTGACCCGGATGCCGGTAATGGGAATCTGACAAGAACGAAAACGCTCATTAGAACATACAGCAAATTGCGTGAGACTTATTCAAGAACAGCAGGAAACGACTGTTTTAAAACTGAAATTGTAATCCCACCCAATGATGAACCATATATATGGAGCATCTTTGAGGATAATGCCTATACATTAAAACGGTTTATTAACTATGATAACATAAAGCAAAGCAGTCCGGATTTAGCTCATTTGGCAGATGTATTATTTACGGAAAAAGAATTGGGAACTAATTTAGAGCGAGGATTTAGGGGACATCCGTCGATAGGAGCAGTTGTAATGGCAGACCCTCCTATGAATGATTATCCTTTCAAATTACTTTGGGAAGGTATAGAAGGTCTTGGAACTAACGAACTAAAAGTTTTTATTGTAGGGTCAATATTTGGAGGAACGGGAGCTGCGGGCTTCCCTACATTGGGTTCAAAGCAGTTAATTAAATTTAACGAAGAAAAGCAAGCAGCTTTAGCAGATGGGAAAAGCAAGGTGCTACTAGGCGGAGCATTAGTCTTACCCTATTTTACATTTCCCCTGCCTGATGAAACCGAAGCAGGTCAAGAAAGAATGTTTGTAACACCTAATGACTTTCCTGTTGCTACCAAAGCAGCATTACAATATTATCACCCCGATACCAAGGAATTGGGGTTTGACCAATATTATTTTATTGGAGATTCTTTGGCACAAAGAGTTGGCGAGTTTCATACCGGCGGTGAAGGACAGCAAAACAATCCACATTATGTAGAAATGGCAGGAGCTTTAGCGTCTTTTGATTTCTTCAATCAACCTCCGGTTGGAGATAAAGTGCCCGACAAAGAGTATTTTATTACACGTAGAGATGATAAGAAAATCAACTGGGCTCAGTTACCTTTAACCAGAGATAGTGATAAACTTCCTGAGGCAAAAAGAAAGTTTAAAAAAATGCTTTCTGATTTTTGCGTTTTTGCATATTCTTACTTAACGTATGGAATAGATAGCTTGGAAAAACCACATAGAGAATTGCTTAAAGAGAAGGTTGCATGGTACAGAGAGGTTTTTGAAAAAAGATTTGAAGAGGATAGCGAAAGGCTGAATCCGCGTCACCCTGATAATAAAGAAATTTATGAAAAAATAGAAGACTATTTCAAGCAGTTTCTATATTGGATTGCAGCAATGGATGATGGCGAAAATGGCAATGTTGATTTAGTTAATAAACACATATTATTTAATGGTTCATTGGCTCATAATGGTAAAAATGAGCTAATAGAACCGACTCTGTATCCTTCCAATATTGGACAAATTATCAATAGCCCGTCTAATAAAAAAGACTTTAACCGATTCAGAGAGATATTAAATGAATCAGCAGAAAACAAACAAATTAAAGAAGAAAAAACTACGAGTGCAGGAAGTCGTTTTCTTAATCTTTTTTATCTCGCTGCTTCTAACTTTAATAATGAAAATATGACTCTAAATTAAAATAATATATGTCTCATTTATATTTACCAAGAATAAATCCGGGAAATGGTATTGAGATACCTGATATGCCTTCTGTGTGGAGAAATAACGGTTTGAGAGTAATTAAAGAGATTAGTGATGGAATTGCTATTGATGAAAGTGCCAATACTTTAGAAGTATCTTCAATACCGGATATTTATGCCCGACCACTGACTTTTTTTAATGCATTAAAATCAGATAATCATCCGCTTCGGGAAAGAGCCATACAAGAATGGAGAGGACTGATAAGCCTTTTGGCTCTGCATAAATTTAACACTAATCTTGACCGTGTTACCATCACCCCCGTTTCCCTCGGAGAGGAAACTTTCAGTCGTGCTTTAAAGAATTTAGCACCCTCTGCTATTCAATTAGAAAAAAATGGAATACGCTATAATTGGACTGATATTTTGCTGATAAAGTATGATAACATTCCTTTAGGAGCGTTTGCTCCGGGTACTTTAGTCTTTACTTCGGCAGATTATCACCAAAAGCTTAAAGGGACAGCTTTTCCGTTAATGGACGAAAATGGATACCTGAAAGCTCCCGGAAAAGGAGACGGCATCGAATTTGTGGGAGAATGGTTAGAGTGGTTTAAACGAGAATACAATCAACTTGCCAATACCCAAGAGAACAATACTAATAAGGATTACGAAAAAGCGGGTATCCTCAATGCACATTTGGAAGAATGGATTAATGAAATCAAAAGAGTATTAGATATTAATCCAAGTGAAGATATTCATTCTGACGAAATCAATATATCGGAAGTACCGCTTGAAATAGCTTCATCTTCTTTTCTGCCTAAATATAGCATTTATCAACTTTTGCTCAGACCTTTGGTTAAGAATACTGACTATGTAGGAGCCGGCAACAAATCCGATTATGCATTAAAACAAGCAAGAAATTATTCAGGATACACAGAAGTCGTAGTCATTACGGCTTCAGAATTGGCAAAAGATAAAAGGTTATGGGAGGTAACCAAGCCTTCTCAACTAAATAAGGATACTGTTTCCTTACTGACTACATTTTTTAAAGAGGCATCCGGGACAAAGATTAATAATGTCAATTTGCAAAATGACAATGCAATATGGATAAGACCTGAAATGTATTTTTTGACAGACATATTGTTAGACTCTGATAATAAAAAAATACTTTTAGAATCAGAGCAGTACTTAAATGGCGATAATACAAGATTCGTCTTGCCTTTCAAGAAAGAAATATTACACTTTTTTTCTCCGGAAGATATTCGCGAAGTTTTAAAACCTCGGTTTGAATTATCAGAAACAGGGGATAAAATAACTTTCTATTTCTATTTACCATTAGTTGGCAGCACTTTGCCAATAGAAGTTAAAAAGACTTATAAGCTGAAAGGCAATAATACAGGAGAAGGTATAATTAGACCAATAAAAGTGCCGGTTTTAGATATCTTTCCTGATTATTTAGGAGATTTTTGGAGTCAGTATTTTGTTTTTGCAGGAGGTATGGGCGATTATAAATATACACCTGTAAATTATCGTCATAACGAAAACTTCATTCAATATGAACCGATAAGAAAGACACTTTCAAATAGTCAACTGAGTGGGGAAATTATTAAAGTATCCGGGTACGACTGTTTCCCCGAGGCAATAGAAATAATGAATGCCAATGCGCATAATATGGCAGGGTTGGTATTAGTAAGTCGTAAGCCTGAAAATCCGGAAAGTAAACCAGATATGACTCCGGAAGGAAGACCCTTTCGAGAAGAATGTACAGTCGGAGTAGATTTTGGAACATCCAATACAAATGTATTTATCAAAGCTGGAAACAACACTGCGAAAAGGATGGATTTTGAATTTTCAAAATACAAACGAAAACTATTCGCTTCTAATGAGATAGAATCTAATGCTATTTCACATATGTTTTTTGTTCCTGATAATGATGTTAAGTTACCCATACCTACTGCACTGAAAGCTTATTTGAACGGAGTACACAATCATCCGTTTTTGGACTATTTTATTTATTTCCCTAATGCCCCTAAATATCCTGAAAATGTATATACCGGAATTAAATGGGAGGCTACAATTGATAGAACGGAAGCATTCTTAAAGTCACTTATTTTTCTAATATTAGTTAAAGTAATTCGGGATAGATATAATAAGATAAGTTTTAAGTGTACGTATCCTAAATCATTCTCTGGTGACAAGCAAAATGCTTTCAGAATGTGCTGGAGTAACTTATTGAATGGTGTTTTTTATACTGATGGACCTGATAAATTCTCTAATCAGATGCTATATTCACTGAGAGGTTCGTTGCAAAACCGAGGGACTAAAATTGCAATAGATACTCCCAATGGAACATTTAGCTTAGATACGAATCCTGATTTTATTTATGAAGGTATAGCAGCGGGTGAATATTTCTCTTTGAGTGGTATCAGCAATCCAATAGCTGATAAGGTAAGGGGGGCAGTATGTATTGATATTGGAGGAGGGTCAACAGATTATTCAATTTGGTTAAATGACAAAATTGTATTCGATACCTCAGTTAAATTAGCCGGAGATGTCCTTTCCAAATTTTTATATAGTAATGTCAGGGCAAGAACTTTGTTGTTTTCTAAGGAAGCTGTTGATTCCTTAAATGAAGCTGCAATTGGGCGAGAGGAGCAACGCTTAGGTGCATTTGAATCCAGATTAAATTACATTTTGAAGAACGAGGAGGGAAGCATACTGAGGCAATTAGGGGCAAATGCTAATGATCCTGATATTATTGCTTTGAGAAAATTGTTGATTATACAATTTAGTGCCTTAGCCACTTATGCAGCTCACATTTGCCTTGTAGTAAATCAACAGAATGATAAAAGACTGTCCGGAAATTTTGAGTTTAACGGTGTGAGGTTACATTGGGGGGGGAATGCAGCAAAGTTGATAAACTGGATAGACCATGGAAAGTTTTCAAAAGACGGTACAGCTTCAGGGTTTTTAAATAGAGTTTTCTTTAGAGCTTTGACAGATGGAGAGCTAGACAAAAGTGTCGTGTTTGGTAAAATTAATTCATTGGAGCAGATATTGTCATCGGGGCACAAAGATGAAGCTGCCGGGGGAGCTGTTTATAGCAGCGATTTTAGCCTTAATTCAAACAATTCCTTCACCTCTAATGCAAATGAAGATTTTGCAAATGAAAGTTGGGATGTTGGGACTTATAATTCGACAAACAATTCCGGTGTTTCTTTTGATGACAGTTGGGAAAATGATGATGAGAAAATAATTATTGGAGAAAAAATCTATCTGGAAAATAATGAAACTTTTGAGCATTTTAGACTCACATCTATAAATGAAATAATCAGTAAAAATAAAGTAAACTACCTGCGTAGTGATTTATCTCAGTTAAATAAATTATTGTATTTCATTAATGGCTACGGGGCAAGTATAGGTCTATTTAGTAAAGGCGAATTTAATCTTAGTCCTTCCGATTATCGGGAAATAGACCAGGTTGTATTAAGAGACGTAAATAATTTATTGAGAGAGAACGAGTCAGAGCGAGTGTTGGAACCTATTTTTATCTACGAAATACAAGAGTTGATTAGAAGAACCATATTGAAATATAAGTAAAATGAAAATACCACACGTAGGTATAGATTTAGGTACTACTTTTTCCTGTATGAGTTATATAGGAGAAGAGGGTATTCCTGTTGTTATAAAAAATAGCGCAGGAAAAGAAACTATCCCTTCTGTAGTTTGGTTTGACGGGAGAACAGCTTATGTTGGAGACGATGCCAATGATCGAAAGATAATGGCAAACGCCCCGATTTACGAAATGGTAAAAAGGGACATCGGCAGAGAAACCGCTCACCGCTATATGGTACACGGTTACGATTATGGGGCATACGGATTTTCAGCAATAATATTGAAGTGCTTTAAACAACACGCTTTTCATTTTTTTAATTTAAAAAAATGGTTAGCTCCAGATGATTTAATTGATGATACGCTTATTCCTGCCGTTATTACGGTGCCGGCACAATTTGGCGATAAGGAACGACGGCATACAAGAATCGCCGGAAGAGCTGCTGGGTTTGATGTAATTGCTATTATCAATGAGCCAACAGCAGCGGCATTGACTTATGGCATAAACTTACAAGACACCAGAAAAGTTTTTGTTTTTGATTTGGGTGGAGGAACATTTGATGTCACTATTATGCAAATCAGTAATGGAGATATTACGGTATTGGCATCTGACGGTGCGTCACAAGTTGGTGGTAAAGATTGGGATGCTCTTATCGTCAGTTATTTGCTCTATAAATCAGAAGAAATATTAGGGAAAGAAGTGCCTGATGAATATCTATGGGAATTAAATAAAAAAGCACTTGAGGCAAAGTTTATACTCAGTACAGAAGAAAGCGTTACCCTTAGTATGCTTATAGAGGGAAAGTTGATAGAGATACCGCTTTATACGGAAAGCAAAAAAAATGATATGCTCTCTGATAGCTATTTCGATGACTTTATTGATGATTGGGAAGATGATAAATTTTATTTTGAACAGCGTTCAGCTAATTTACTTACCAATATAAAAGCTATCATAAGTTATATGCTGGAGAACATCCACTTGGGTTGGAATGATATAGATGACATTGTTTTGGCAGGAGGAGCTTGCAGAATGCCGATGATTACAAAAATGATTGAAGATATTTCTGGGAAAAAAGTACATAGAAATATTTCAGGAATTGACTTAGATACTGCCATTTCATTTGGAGCTACATTGCTTGGAAGGAATAGAAATCGTGTAACAGATGTAACTCCCAAAGCAATAGGGATTGAGGTAATCGAAAGAGGTAGAACTGTTGTCGAACATTTGATTAAGAAAAATACGCCACTTCCCGTTAAAATATCACAACGATACAAAGCTGTAGAAAAGGCAGTATTGAAAGTTTATGAAGGAGAAAATGACAGCAGAAGTCCCGATGATTGTATTTTAAGAGGACGGCTGGAATTAAACAATAAAGAAGGCGAGGTAAATATAGAATTGTCCATAGATTTCAATGGATTAATAATTGCTTCCATAGAAGCAGAGGGAGTCAAATCGGAGTTGAAAATAAAATCAGAAGAGGGAGATATTGATGTGAGTGAATTAACAAATAAAATCAATCAGATAAATGTGATATGTCAGTAGATAATACAAATGAACCATTTATAGGTTCGGACATCCCGGAAAACAGCAAAAATAACAATACTTATATAGGTAGAGATGGAGGAGTCCCACCAAATGGCGGGGCTGATGCTATTTCCGGAGCATCGGATGCTGATTATCCGGGCAACAATATTACGAAATCAACTCTTGACAGAGGTTTAAAAAAAGTCCCCGCCACCTTTGAAGACACTAATGGAGATTGGAAAACCATAAACTCTGACAATCTGTTCGAGGTATTGTACTTTGATTATCAGCACTATTTCAAGATAACCGATGAAATGGTTAAAAATAATTTTGAAATTATTAGTAATTTTTGGCAAACAAAGAACAGACAATTTTTAGGTGCTCAAAAAGAGCGGATTGTAAAAAAATATGGGCAAGCAATAGTAGAACAGGCAAATAAAAAATTAGAAAGAGCCTTTAACCAATTACGTAATGAAGCAAACAGGAAACTCTATTACAAAGAGCTTGAAACAAAACGTTACAACAAAGGTATTGAATCTATAGCAGATTTGATTGCCGGAGTGTTGGATGCAGGACTTCTTCCCGAAACTACTGCGGTCAGAATTATAAACAGAGGGATTGAAAACGGGCTTAATTTTCAGGAAGCTAAAGATCACTTATTGGCTAAGATAAAAGAAGCAGGATTCAAGTCTCGTGCCAAAGCTGAGTCTAAAGAGAATGTATTTGCTAACAAATGGATGACAGATGAAGTATTTGAAAGGCAAGCAAATGTAGTAATAAAAGTTAATGGACGGGAAGTTCACACTTTAGAAGAGTATGGGGAGGTTTTATTTAATGATGCCAGTTATTCATCCAGACATATACAGAAAGGAGCCATTCGCCAGAATGTTAATACATTGACCAATGATGATGATTTGGCAATGGAGATTGATGATTTATGTGATGAAAGAGATGTTGTCAAAAAGATTTTAAAAGTCATCTATGCCTTAAACCCGTCTTTGCCCTACAAATTGGGTGAATACAAATATTACTCCTTGGATACAATGCTCAAAACCGGCTTCAAAGATTATAAATTATATAAGAACATTGAAACGGAATTTACCGAAGGGCGCTTAACGATTTGGATTCAGGCCAATGCTCCCGACATTGCCAAAAAGATTCCCTATAAAAATCAAAATATCAACTCAAGCTATTACTCAAATTACAATAATGTATATGGACAAAGTTCACCTCAACAGTCATATACTCCAAGGGATTTTTTAGAATTTATTTATTCTGTCAACAATCAATATCCGTTTTATCTAAAAAAGGATAGGTTACTGAAAAACTTTCAGGATTTAGCCGATACTTTAAAGCAAGCAGATTCCTATTGGAACGATGTAATGGATAATTTCAAAAACGAGTATCTTACCACCTGGATGAAGTCCGGTGGCAGATTCGATTATATAAATGCTTACAACAATGAAATTGACAGGGTTTTTGCATTAAAAACACATAATTCTGAAGAAGCATGCTATGCCGGTATTCAAAAATTGCTTGAAACAATTGACAATTCGGTATCGCCTCCCAAATTGCGATTAGATAAGCTGCAAATTGACTTACAGGATTTTGCTCCTTCCAATAAAATAGAAACAGTATCAATACAAGTAAAGATGGAAGGTATTGGCTTTACTAAATCAATTTATTCATTAAATAAAAACATAGAAGGGATAACTCTAAAGGATAAGGCTAATTGCTTTTTTTCTTTAACGAATAATACCATATTTAGCATTAATGTAGATATTGATACTGCTAAGCTATTAAAAGGAACATTGTACAAAAATACATTAAAGATACAATCGGCAATGGAAACTATTGAAGTACCCGTTAATATAAAGGTTGTCTTTCCTAAAAAGCAATTTATCAGGCAGTTAATTAAATATGGCCTGATTTTTGGAACATTTATAGGTATCATTAATTACTTATTTGTCGGTATAGCAGATTCGTATGAAGGGCAATATGGTGTGGGCGCTCCTTTATTTGTGTTAGCAGTGGCATTTGTAGGTTGGTTTATCTGGTGGATTCCTGCAATTAAAAAATTTGAAAAGTTATGAGAGGAATAATACAAAAGCATCGGATATGGTTGCAATTGGTATTTCTTATATTGGGCCCAATAGGGCTTGTTTTTTTAATGTTTGAAGAGGTCAAATCAGACAAAAAACTAAACCAGTTAATAAAATTATCGACCATATTATGGGTGATTGCTTATTTCGATTTTTTTCAGATAGGAACACATATTGGAAGTGCTGTCTTTTTATTATATACATTAATAGCAGACGGAAGTGCCTTTTTCATTCAAAAAAGTGGAGGATTAGAAAGTAAAATTGGATATTGGTTTATTCATGGTGTTTTAATTGGAATTGTTTACGGGTCTTATGTAGCGTATAAAAAATATAGATTATCAAAATATTATTTTATTTTCACATTATTAATCCTAATACTTTATTCTGTTTTGCAATTATTGTTAAATATTAGATATATTTCAGAGCGTAAAAATGTTTTTAATGGTAGAAATATATCTAATGAACGGAGGCAAAACACTAGTGATACCAATAAATCTATAAATACTATCTTAGGTTATGATTATTTTTTGCTTACAAATTATACTGATGGCGCTGATTTATTGAAATTAGTCGATCAGGATATCAATACATCATTGATAAGAAACTCGAGACTAAAACGGAATGAGCCATTTTCAGACATGAGATTCTGGGTGGAGTTGAATGGAAAAAAAGAAATGGATTTTAAATCTTTAATCTTGCACGGGTTTTATATTTACAATGGAAACAACCAATCTGAAAAAGAATGGAATAAATATGGAAGAGCAAAAAAAATCAATGTAGTAATCAATAAGAAAGTCATTGCCAAGCTTGATGTGGAAGATGTTTTTAACAAACCCCAGTCATTATTTTTTGAGCCAGTAAAGATTGAGCCGTTGCATATAATAGAGCTTGTTATAATGGAAGACTATCAGGGAACGGTAAATAAAATTGCGATATCCGAATTAATTCCGATTATTGAAATAAGGAAATAAAGGTAATGTGGTAAAAAATAGTTGGTTTTTGGGTCAAAAATTGGTTGAAATTTGACTTATAGAGCAAAAGGGTAATAAGCTCTGCTGTGGGAAGCAACATATGAGCATATAGCTCGGTGCTTATACGATAGAGGACAGCTTTTTGAGCTGTCCTTTTCTTATCTATCGGTAAGCCAAAATCGCAAGAAAATCCCTTCATCGCTTTTGATTTTTAAAGTAGATATACCATTTAATGAAATTGATTTTCTTATCTATTCTTAGTCCCTTATGCAAAGTCATATACTCTTTTAAATGTGTAACGTAGCCTTTTCTCCCAACATCAACGGCCTCAATGATGAAATAAAAGCGAGGTGTTTATGGTATTACCTGGTGTGGCGAAATAATGAAAAAGAAAGTTGAAATTACCTTGCTTTGGTAATAATTGCCGGGTAAAAAATCAGGCCGGGAACAGTGCTTATCCCAATTCAAAACTCGTTACGCCAAAAACCTTTTCAACCGGGAAACCGGGCTGCCCGTTTTTGTACATTCTTGCCGTCTCAAAAACTAATTGCATCTTATATTTTTCAGCAATTTCCAGCGCCTCTTTGTTGATTTCGGGAATATCTATGTAAACTGATGATCCTTTTACGGCAGTGCAGCAAGCTAAAAATAATTTTTCTGCTGCTTCCTTATCGTCTGCAAAAAGCGGCCCTATCTTATACCCCGACAGGCATTGGCGAATTACCGCATATCCTTTCAGACCATCACCCTCGTTAATACAAAAAGCTTTTGCATTCGGCATATTCAGCCACCGGTTTAAAAAACGGTTTCTTGCCGTTCCAAAGACACCGGCATCATAGCTAATAATTGCCGGATGGAGCGCTCTCCCGGCTTCGGTTGCTTTACCGGTAAGACCGGTTATATTTTGCGCTTCAAAGCGCATTTGCTTATACTGGTATTCAAAGCCTGATTTCCGGTAGTTTTCTATTTGTGCCGGTACGCCGTCTAATCCGGATACAAGATGCCCAAGATACGTTTGAGCATGTTGCCATATTTTTAATCCATAGCCTCTTCCCCTGTGCTGCCGGGCAACAATATAAAAGCCCACAAAGCCATAACGGTTACCATAGTTTACGGCAGAAATGCAGGAAACGGGCTTTCCGTTCAACACACCGATAAAAAAACCGTTGGGATCAGTAGCGTAAAATGCGCTGCCGTCTTCCAGTCCGGGATTCCATCGCTCTTCGCCCGCCCACTGAACAGCCAGGCCGATCTCCTCCGGCTGCATGTTTCGTATGACATATTCGTGGTTCATGTTAATCAGGAAGTCTGAATGAAATTGATCCAACTGGAATGCGGACCTTCAAAAGGATTGGAGCTGCCGACCCTTTCCGTTTGAATAGCTGCCGATGTTTTGAGCTGAATATTTTGATAGCCGCATTTTTCAAGCAGCCCGATGAAATATTCAGGCGTATAAAACCGGACTTTGCCAATACCGGTAGCCTCCTCAATTTTTCTGAAAACTTCCGTACCGTATGTACGATTGGGCATATCCACGCATTGCGGTTCCAGCGCAAAATCGCAGGCCAGGGCGGCTTTATTTTCTGCAAAATAATACAGGATATTTTTCAGCACCTCTTCCTGCAGGTAGTAAATAATACCTTCCAGAATCACCAGGGTAGGGTGCTTACTGTTCCATCCTTTTTCAAAAAGCTGCTGCGTTAATTTTTCCAGGTTACTGATATCACAGGTGATAAACTGAATATTGGAAAACTGATCCTGAATCATTTTTTCTTTTTCGGCCATCAGATCCCGGTCAATATCAAATATTTTTATTTGGGGAAAAAGGGCAGCCAGCTCAACGGACAGCGGCGCTATTCCGGCAGCAAGGATAATGACCTGCGCCGGTAGCTCTTCCTGCCGGTTGTTTTCTATAAAAGACAAAGCGCATTTTCGGATAAAAAATTTGCGACCCGTGACACATTCGGTATGCATCAGGCGCTCCTGCGTGCTGAACAGCGCTAATAACCGATCGGCTTCGCTTAAATTTAAGCGTTGGGAATAACGTTTTGCCGGCTCGGTCTGCCAAACGGACGCTGAAGTCCAGTTCAGCACTAAGGCAGAAGTGTCTGCAATTTTAAGGGAGCCCATAGAGGAATTTTTTGAACGTAAAGATATTTTTTTTTCTGAGCAGGCGAAAGAGAAAAGAAGGCCGCATTTGAAATTAAACTATTGTTCCGAAGTTCTGCTTGCTTTTTCGATTACGCCATACTCAAACTTATGACTACTATATACAAATCGGATCGTTCTTCTTTAAAGCAGATAAAATAATTTTAACCGGTTAAATATAATCAATAATAGTTCAGGAATAGCTAATTCGTCACTTCACTACAAATATTGTTAAAAAGAAAAAATAAATTATTTAAAAATCTCAGGGAATGCAAATTTCTACAAATACATAGTTGAAGTTATTCCCTATAATACAACAAATCCGGATTTAAAAAGACAAATCAATAAAATATGAAAAAATTATTTACAATTTTAGTAGCGCTGCTGCTGACCGCAAAAGTGTTCGCACAGACACCCTCCAAAATGAGCTATCAGGCGGTCATCCGTAATAGTAGTGACAATCTGGTTGAAAACACAGAAATCGGTATGCAAATTTCCATTTTACAGGGTGCTGCAAGCGGAACGGCCGTGTATATAGAAACGCAACACCCAACCACTAATACTAACGGTCTGGTAAGTATAGAGATAGGAGACGGTACGGTTGTAAGTGGAAACTTAGCAGCTATTGACTGGGCAAATGGTCCTTATTTCATCAAAATTGAAACTGACCCTGCCGGGGGAACAAACTATACTTTGACATCAACAACTCAGTTATTGAGCGTACCTTATGCTTTGTATGCAAAAACAGCGGAAAATGTTAGCGGAGCAATTTCCGAAACCGATCCGTTATTTACCGGTTGGGATAAGTCCACGGGCATATCCATCACGGAAAGCCAGATCATCGATTTGGGCAGTTATATCACTACGGAAACAGATCCGTTATTTGGTTCATCCGCAGCTTCGGGCATTAGCGCAACGGACATCAGCAACTGGAATAATAAGCTATCTGTGGAAACCGATCCGTTATTTACCGGTTGGGATAAGTCCACGGGCATATCCATCACGG